>DAOVBK010000278.1 GCA_030670605.1 Candidatus Stahliibacteriota bacterium | reverse complement strand
ATAAAACTCTGATGCAGATACAGACGTTATGCCTGAGCTCACTTTGACGCCGAATCTATTCTGGGCATAGGCAACCCAGTATTTGGGAAGATCGCTGGGGCTGAGTGAGGCGACGAGTCCAACATTGCGGTAGTTCTTTATCTTTTTCATGAGTGGCAAGGTATCGGTTCTGTTGCCATAGTAATCGACTGGATAGAACCGGGTGATACTCTCACCCATTGTCAGCATTGCATTCACTGCTCCTACTTGCCACCCCAAGAAGACGTAGTCTCTTCCGTAGATAATACTATCTGCATTGGTTTGCGCAACACTATTGAATTCTTCGGTGACCTGTTGCAGTGCCCTCTGTGCGAGCCCCAATGGTTGAACATAGAGGCTGACGACAAGCACCTTTATTCTCTTTCTGAAAGCATGACGTAAGAGCGCAATTCCCATTGGCTCCAATTCAGGCATATCCTGGGGCGTGTAATCAAAGTCTGCTATGAGTGCTTTATCAGGGGGGATTTCATCGACGGCTCTGAAGAATTTTTCCGCTGGCGGCATTACCCTCACTGATTGTGCCGATGGAAAAATGAGAGGCACAGTGACAACAACGAGTAGAATGACGTATATGATACGGCGGTCGACCTTTGTCAATGCCTCAATGATTTTCATGAGCCACCTCCGCCGAGCCAGGAACGTTCGATGCCGAGAATAATTTTCAGTGCGGTCGCCAGCGCACCAAGGGCGACACCAAATTGTATACCTCTTTGCCCTGCGACATTCGGAACATCCATGACCCATTGTGCGAAGGAAGGCAAATGCGGTGAAATGCTATTGCCCAACGGGAGAACACCAATCATCACGACAAACGCCGAAGTGAGGAGCAGTGTCGCCTCAAATGATCGGGCACGGAATGCCCGGTATGCTGCCGATGCCATGAAGAATGCGAGTAGGGCGAACATGGTCGCTCCGAGCGGTATCTGTACATTGCTGTATATGGTCCAGATATCGAATGAGAATGAGCCAATACGTGTCGGCAGTATGCCATCTCCGGCGACTCCACCAAAAAGACCGATAATTGATGTGATGACAAAGGTGATGATCAAGACCCAAGAGTACTGCCAGTTTTGCCGTTGGCGTCTTATCTTATCCATATGCACTTTAAGAAGACTGCCGAGTCCGAGGACAAGGGCAAAGGCGAGGAGAATTTTCAGGAAGACATTGAGCAGAAAATCATTGGTGTTTTGCACGACCGGATGGGGTATGACAAATGGCAAGATGCCAAGAATACCAAAAACAAAGACGAGTATCAAAGGAAATGTTCTCTGCATGGTGTCCTCCTATTCAAACAGTTCCAGTACTGGGAACACAGAGAGAAGCCCGACGATCGAAGCACCAAAGAGCACGGCGCCGATGACTATTTTGCCCAAATCTTCTCCTTTAATCGCTCCCATAAGCAGTGGCTCACGTGATATATATGCAGATGCAGCGTAGAGTTCTTCACCGATCAGCGTGTAGTCGCATGCAGTCACAAAAAATGGTAATTGAGAGACCTGGTCAGTTCCAGCGATTTGTATTGCGCCCGTCGATGCACCTGTCTCGGCAAGGATGAGAGATTCTGCTCTGAACCACCCGATCAGAAAATTGGTTGCTGGCCGTTCACGGACCATGATGCCAGTGACTGCTGCAGCATAGGCAAACTGAAGGTCGGTAATAAAATAGACACTATCAGGGTCAAAGGCATCAGGTCTGCCGACCTTTGTATACGCCTCTTTCACAATCTCCCGTGCGACGGTGTAGACGATAGGTTCCAGATGTGGATTGATGAGTTTCGTATCGTACTGAGCACACTTTTTTGCGACTTCACCGAGAATACTGAGTGATGCGATCGTTGCTATATCTTCCATATAGCCAATACCCGGACAGTAAAGAATTGGTCTGCCCATTTCTGTTGCTCGACCGACCGCATCGTCGATCGCTTGTAAACCAGCAATCTTTCTGACAAAGAATTCCTTGCCTTTGCGGGCATAATATGTGAAGTACAAGATGATGCCACAAAAGATTAGTCCTGCGACAATGATGTTGATTTTTTTCCTGTCAATCCATTGCGCACTGCTCATTGTCGGTTGTGAGGCTATACTATACGCGATCATGGTGTCCATGACGGCTGCGACCTTATAGAAATAGGGCGTACCATTGAGAAGTGTATACTCTTCACTCTCTTCATCATTGTACACCGTTTTTCCTTTTCCAATGAAACCCACCTTTTCATATGTGGTACCATCTTCGCTGCGATATATTTCGTACCCCACGAGGGACGCATCATCTGGTGACAATGCCCACTCAACAGTTATTGCATGACCACCATCATCAGATGTATCATACGCATTGATGTCAGTTGGTGAAGCGAGCGCGAATATACCGAGCAGTAAAATCGTAATCATTACACCTCCTTGGTTGAACCACATCACGTACTCCCTCTTCTCTTCAAGGAGAGCATCTCATCCAATCTCCCTCTCCTCTCTGAGGAGAGGGTTAGGGTGAGGAGTTACAAATCCACAACTGTTTTCAGAATATCGTTGAGCACACCATCAAGGTTGCTAAGAACATCTTTGTTTGAATATCTGAGAGTGTGTACTCCAACTTCTCTCAGGTACTCATTGCGGCCTTTGTCATATTCTTGTCCGTTTTCAGTGTAGTGTTGTCCGCCGTCGACTT
>DAOVBK010000099.1 GCA_030670605.1 Candidatus Stahliibacteriota bacterium | reverse complement strand
AGGATACTGGATAGTTAGATGACGCGCATTATTTGCCAGGAACTGCGCAAGGAATTCAAGATTCTCCTTGCTTATCCAATTGAGATAGCCTTCTGGATTATTTCTCCACTCCTGTGGGTGATCCCTCTGATTTTTCAGGGTAAAGCACTCATCGGTGGTCTGCAGAGCACTGCATTTGGTAATCTCGCAGGAACCGGTGAGTACATTCCCTATGTGCTCATTGGTGCGATTTTCAGCACGTACATGTTTTCGGCAATATGGAGCATGGGAAATTCTCTACGGAATGAGATGTACTACGGAACGCTCGAGCAGATTCTTTCAGCACCAGTAAAGCCGATTGTTTTGTTATTGGGTAAAGGATTGTACAATTCAATCCTTTCAACTGTATTTGTGACTGCACAAGTACTCATTTGTGTATTGATATTCGGGCTCGATATCACACTCGCAAAGATTCTTCCTATGTTGTTTTTCCTAATACTTTTGCTCATTGGTCTCTATGGTGTTGGATTTATTGCCGCAGCAGTTACGTTGCTCATTAAGGAAGCGCACGGTGTCCTGCATTTGTTTGAATACGTTCTGTTTCTTTTTTCGCCGATCCGATACCCAGTCGAAGTTCACCCGGTGACACGCGCAGTCAGTGTTTTCATTCCCTTGACCTATGCACTTATTGCATTACGAGGTATACTACTCGGCATAGAATTTGATTTCTGGAGAAATAGTCTGTTCCTGTTGGGCATTGATTGTGCCATTATACCCCTGGGAATTATCATTTTCAATGCAATTGAGAGAAGGACAAAGAGAAGAGGGACATTGGCACATTACTAATACACAGTCCCGATAGCGCTTGCGCGCGACGGGATGCTCAATTCTACTGCCAAATCACCGATTTGGGTAGAATTGGCAATGACACAGAAATGGAAAATGCATATTACATAGATAACACAGAAAATGAATGCACAGATTACACAGATTGGGAATACACAGAGGACGCAGAAAATCGTACTGGTGATTCGTATCTCGTATTCGTATTCAATGAGTACGACAAACGATCGACGAATACGAATTTGGAGCTTGCGGTTTGTGATTTGGAATTTTAGTACACATGATTCTTCGACGCACTTTTGTATGCGCGAGAGCCGAAAGATACTCCGTCATGAATAACTTCATCCATTATATCCGTGCTATCAATGCAGAGAATATGAAGGAATGGCGTATTGAGTGGAAGTACAAACCTGATTTTATCAGACAGTTTTTTGAACCGTATGTATATTTGCTCCCATATTTCCTCTATGGTGTAGCACTATTGGGAGGGCGTTTCTCAGAGCATCTTCGGAGCATTACCGGCATCAGCGACATGATCGCCTATACGTTTATCGGTTATCTCATTATGGGGTTCTTGAATACGGCGTGCTGGGCAATGGGTTCCTCGATACGCAAGGAACAATGGTATGGAACCTTAGATACAATTTTCGCGGCACCCGTGCCACGCTGGGTGTACGTTGCAGGCATGGCTGCACACTCAACATGCCATCAAGGGCTCATCATGTTCATCCAGGCAATAGTGATCTCAGTTATTTTCGCAATAGCGTTTCAAACGACTGGGCTGTTCCCAGCGTTGATCATCATTGCCCTGATGCTTCTGGCACTGTATGGTCTTGGTGTAACGGTTGCCGGTCTCACTATTGGTTTGAAACAGTGGTGGGTCATTTCTGAAGCACTGAGCACACTGATCCTTGTTGTCACACCGATTGCGTATCCATTGGCGGTGATGCCTCTTGTTTTGAGAAAGGTCACTTTATTCTTGCCAACAACGTATGGTGTGATGGGAGTGAGGCACCTACTCCTTGGCGAAACACTGAACATAGGTTTGGGCACCATTTTTCTCCGTCTTGTTGTTATACTTATTATCTGGTGTGTTTTTGGACTTGGCATTTTTATGTTTATGGATAGATATGGACGCAAGAAAGGCATACTGTCTTCGTATTAAGACAGGAGGAGTGGAATTATGAACACAGTCATCATGGTTGAATTCATTGTGTATCTTGCTGTTTTAATGGGTATTGGTTTCTATTTTGCTCGAAAGAAGATGAGCCAGGCAGATTTCCACCTCGGTGGCAAAAAAATCCCTGGCTGGGCACTGGCACTTTCCGAGCGTGCTACTGGAGAGTCTGCATGGTGTCTTCTTGGACTCACTGGCTTTGCATTCGCAGCAGGACTCTCTTCGGTGTGGATTGCAATTGGCTGCGTTCTCGGCATTGTTGTTTCATGGCTATGGCTTGCGCGAGGATTCAGGCGGGAGCGGGATAAGTATGATACACTGACTTTACCAGACTATTTTGCTACTAGATATGCCAACCATGGTACGTTTATCAGATGGTTTTCGTCTTTGATAATCATTTTCTTTTTTGTACTCTATGTGTCTGCTCAATTTAGCGGTGGTGGAAAAACATTGAATATAACATTCGGCATTCCGGTAACAACCGGCATTGTCATTTCTGCAGTAATTGTCATTTTGTACGCGATTGCCGGCGGTTTTTTCTCAGTTGTATGGACTGACGTAATACAGGCACTGCTCATGATCATCACGCTCGTTGTGACACCCATTATTGCACTTGTTGTTATTTCACAAAATGATCTTTCAATAGCAAATGCGTTAGCCAACGCAGGAGGAGGTGTCGATTCCTTGACTGGCGGCGCTATTGGTTTTGCCGCAGGTACCTTGATCGTAAACAACTTTTCGTGGTTTTTTGGCTACTTAGGCGGACAGCCACAACTCGATGCTCGCTGGATGGCAATGCGGGACGACAATGAAGTCAAACTCGGTGCGAAAATCGCCATTGCCTGGACGCTGCTTGCTTATGCTGGTGCGATAACCCTTGGTCTTGCAGCAATTACTCTGTACGGTCAGAATGCTGTTGCCGACCCAGAACAGATTCTTCCTTTTATGGTATTGAAGCTCATGCCTCCCTGGCTTGCAGGGATATTGCTTGCTGGTGCTGTTGCGGCAATGATGTCAACTGCAGATTCACAATTACTTATTGCGACCTCTTCAATTAGCGAAGATGTGATACACAAAGCTTTGAACAAGAAGCTAGATGATAAGGCACTCGTTTTTATTTCTCGCATTGTGATTTTGGTTGTTGGCGTTATTGCATTAGTACTTGCCTTTACTTCTAAGAGTTTGATATATACGATCGTCCATTTTGCCTGGGCTGGCATTGGCTGTTCATTCTCACCAGCCGTGATACTATCATTTTTCTGGAAGCGGTTCTCTGGACGAGGTGTGATTGCAGCGCTTGTCTCAGGATTTGTTGTTACAGTGTTATGGATGATCACGGGCTGGGACAAAATCATTGCCGCAACCGCGGTGACATTTGTCGTTGCCTTTGTCTGTGCAGTGGTCGTAACGCTTATCTCACCGAAAGATGATACCAAGTCATAATCTAGTCGACCAATACGAGACACGAGATGCTGGATGTGGTTGGATAGTTGGATGGTTGTATGGCTGGATAGTTAACAATGCAACTATGCAGCTATCAGACTATGTAACGAAGCTGTAGTGGCAGAGTTTACTCTGCGGATATCTATTGGTCTAATTGTCCCACTGTCCTATTGTCTGACTATGAGACTATGCGACAATCAGACCATATGACTAATCATTGATCCGACTATCAGACGATTAGACGTTTCCTAATTGAGTACGTCTGTGTCATCTGTGTTTTCTGTGTTATGTGTAGTTTCTGTGTAATCTGTGTTTTGGGGTTTAGCGTTTAGAATTTAGAGTTTGTTAAAGAGACTTCCCGCAGCACTTTTTGTATTTCTTGCCACTGCCGCACGGGCAGGGATCGTTCCTGCCAACTTTTGCTTCGAGCACTTCTTTCTTCTTAGGTTTTTTCCTGGGCGCAGCTTTCTTTGTTGGTTTGGCCGTCTTTGTTGCTGGAGCTTTCTTTTGCTTTGGCATTACCTTAATGAAGGCGCGACTGTTTGCCTTAGTAGTTTCTCCAAGCTGTACGCCGTTATGAATGTGTCCTTCTGTTTCCAAGAATACAAGAAAATGGGAGAGGATTTCAGGTACTTTTTTCGCGTCTTCAGTTGAAAACGATAGTTTTCGCGGTGCAAACTCAAGCATGAAATGATTTACGTGGTCATCTGTCATTTCTCTGATTTCTTTGTGTTCGTGGAAAAAGACGTAATCTAAGAAACTCTTCACTACGTAATCTGCGTTGTCTTTGTAGACCGCGGCTTTTGATTTGATGACTTTTGAATCTTGAAAATCCCGACTCAATGCATTGGTAACGTGCACGAGTCTTTTTTCTCTTTTTCTTTCGTCACTCTGTTTTTCCTGAATATCTGCCAGTGCCATGATTCATTATAGATGGAATGGGCTGAATGTCAATATGGTAACACATGGAAGATGGGTTGGGGTAAGGATGCCGGAGATGATTGCAACAATCCTTTGCATGATAGCGGTTATCAGATAACCAGAGTATCAGGATATGGGTGTCAGGAGAACAGGATATCGGGAGATGGGCATCAGCAATCAGGCGATGGCATAGTGTCTGATGTCCTGATAATCTGGTATCCATTTCCTGATCATCTGATATCCTGATGCACTTTTCTTCCTTTAACTGCTTGATTTTTCTCGTCATTCGGATATCATAAATCTATGTCCCTTACCGCAAACTACAATATCATTGTCATTGGCGCGGGCCATGCGGGCATTGAATCGGCACTTGCTGCAGCACGTATGGGACAGCATGTTTGTGTCATAACCCTGAACATTGATACAATAGGGCAGATGTCGTGTAATCCATCAATTGGCGGACTGGCAAAGGGCCATCTGGTCAAGGAAGTTGACGTACTGGGCGGTGAGATCGGCATGCTTGCTGACAAAACCGCCATTCAATTCCGAATGCTCAACCGCTCCAAAGGACCGGCAGTGTGGTCACCGCGCACACAGAATGATCGTGAGCACTATAAAGAGGCTGCACGGCACAGACTCGAGCACGAAAAGAACATTATCATAAAACAAGAAGAGGCAAGCGACATTCTTGCCGAGAACAATAGAGTGATTGGTGTCAGAACAAGTATTGGCAATGAATACCGGGCACAGGCAGTTATAGTGACAACTGGTACGTTCCTTAATGGACTCATGCATATCGGACTGGAGCATTTCCCTGGTGGCAGGCTCGCAGAATCCCGGGCAGCAACACTCAGTGAATCACTGAAAAAATGTGGTCTCAATCTAGGAAGACTCAAGACCGGGACATCACCACGTATTGCAAATAACAGCGTTGACCTTACGAATTTGCAAGTTCAGTATGGTGACGAGGATCACTTCACATTTTCGTTTCGCTCACAACCACTCGAAGTAGAGCAGGTTCCGTGCTACATCACGCATACTAACAAAACAACACATGACATAATACTCCGGAGTCTTGACCGTTCACCCCTCTACACCGGCAAAATCGTCGGAATAGGTCCGCGCTATTGTCCTTCTATTGAAACAAAGGTTAAGCGATTTTCAGACCGCGATTCCCATCTCATATTCATTGAACCAGAAGGTCGTGATGCTGGTGAATTCTATCTGAATGGTCTTGCTACTTCTTTGCCCTATGATGTGCAAGTGGAAATGCTTCACACTATCGAAGGTCTGGAAAACGTACAGATTACGAGGCCAGGTTATGCGGTTGAGTATGATTTTGTGTATCCAATTCAACTCAATCCAAATCTTGAGACGAAAGTAATCAAGAATCTGTTTTGTGCAGGGCAGATTAATGGCACGTCAGGATACGAAGAAGCAGCTGCCCAGGGCATAATGGCTGGCATCAATGCAGTACTGAAATTACGTGATGAAAAACCGTTTGTGCTCAGGCGCTATGAGGCGTATATCGGCGTACTCATAGACGATTTGATCACCAAGAATACTTTGGAGCCCTACCGCATGTTCACATCGCTGGCTGAGCACCGGCTGATACTAAGGATAGACAATGTTGCTGACCGGCTCATGCACTATGGTGTACAGTCTGGATTAGTTGAGCAGGAAGAATATGAGAAATATTCAAAAGAAAGGCAGGATATTGATGCCGTGCTGACGAGGTTGAACAAAACATTTGTGAGGCCAGATGTCGCAAATCCTGTTT
>DAOVBK010000148.1 GCA_030670605.1 Candidatus Stahliibacteriota bacterium | reverse complement strand
TGTCCGAGATGGTGACATTATTCTCATAAAATTCAGAGCGCGTTAGATGTCCGCGGGCAACCCAGCGTTGTTAGGTACGTGGATGATTCTATTAGTCTGATTATCCTATAGTCGTATCGTCCTATTGTCATATCAATGATTTGACTATCAGACTATCCGACCATCCGACGATGAGACTCATATGTCGGACACGCTCGACCATTACAGAACTGTTGACAAATCTGAAATAGTTGGTATAATTCTGTAGTATTGGAGGCGTGATTATGGTAGCATGGGCGTTCATTATATTTGCGTACGGTCTCATTTTGTTCATCTTTTACGTTTTTGATCTGTTCACGAGTGTTGCTCCATGGATATGGAGCATAATTCTTTTTGTTGTTGCGTTGGGAATGCTCAACCGGATCTGGACAAAGGAGAAAGAAGGAGAAAAGGAAAAACTGGCAGCGATGGTTGGCGAGCTTGAAAAACAACTGGTGCAAAAGGGAGATATTGAAGTAGAAGAAACGTAGGTAGATCAGGGCGTATTTTTTAACACAGGGTACACCACACACCGTTTCAGGAAAGCAATATTGTCACAGCAGGAGAGCCCGGCTTGTTGTTATGCGAGTAGTCTAGAGCTGGTCAAAGATGATCAATTTTTCTTCGGTCATTTCTTTTATGGCAAAGTCCGGGCCTTCTCTGCCAAAACCACTTCCTTTTGTGCCTCCATAGGGCATATTATCAACGCGGAACGTTGGGGATTCGTTGATGAGAACACCGCCTGCATCAATCGCTTGGGCGCACTGCATTGCTTTGGTAATATCGCGTGTAAAGATGCCAGCCTGTAAGCCGTATTTCGTGTTGTTTACTTTGGTAATCGCTTCCTCTACTGTCTTGAACGTGTTAACCGCAACAATCGGCGCGAAGACTTCTTCTTGGATCAGGAGTGCATCTTCCGCCACGTTGTGAAAGATTGTCGGTAGAAAGATTGCGTTTTCTCGTTTACCGCCAAGGATGAGTATCCCCTTGTGCTCTCGTGCGTCTTTGCAAAACTGTTCAGCTTTGCTGAGCGCGGATTCGTCAATCATGGGGCCCATTTCCGTGCTGTCGAGGAGTGGATCACCATACACGATCTTCCCGACTTCAAGAGATAGTTCTCGTAAGAATTCGTCAGCAACGTCTTGTTCAACGTAAACCCGCTGAATCGAAATACAAACTTGTCCGGCGAGCGTGTAACCTCCTTTTCGCACTTTTTTCGCGACGAGGCTGAGCGGGGCATCTTTGAATATAACGACTGCTGAGTTAGAACCTAGTTCCATGGTTACGCGTTTCATCCCACAGTGTTCTGTAATCGCTTTTCCGACCTCGAGTGAGCCGGTGAAGCTTATTTTCTTAATTGCTGGATGTTTGACCAATTCCATGCCCAGTATACTACCTGGGCCGATGAGTACAGAAATACCTTCCTTTGGGAGCCCTGCGGCAACGAGCGCTTCGGCAAGCATGACCCCCGATACCGGCGTTTTTGTTGCGGGTTTGTGGATGACTGCGTTACCTGCGGCAATCGCAGGACCGATCTTGTGGCATGAAAGATTCAAGGGGAAATTGAACGGTGTGATTGCAAGGACAATGCCGAGCGGCACTCGAGTGTAGAATCCCATTTTTTTGGACTGTCCACCGAGGTCAAAGCGGACTGTTTCGCCGGTCAGCTTGACTGCAGCGACTGCAGACAGTTTCATTGTATTGGTTGCGCGGGCTACTTCTCCATGTGCTTCGTTGATTGTTTTACCGCATTCGAGCGCGATTGCCTTTGCGAATTCTTCTTTTTTCTGAGTGATAATGCTGGCAGTTTTATTGAGGATCTCGGCGCGCTCTCCCGCAGGCATATTCTTAAGCATTTCAAAGCCGGAATGGGCGATCTCTATGACACGCGGTATATCAGCTTTGTTACTCAGTGCTAACTCCCCAACAACGTGGTGATTGTAAGGGCTTTTTACTCGTACTTTTTTGTCTCTTTGTATGCGCTCACCCAAGAGATACATGGAATTCTCCTTATCGTTTGTCAAAGGGTGCAAAGAGGGCTTGAAATGGCTACCAATGGCTTCTGTCTTACTGCCATCATTGCCTTCCCACGCCTTTTCTTGTTATAGTTTGTAGAGCAGATATATAGCGAGGAAGATGAATATCACAGTGAGCAGTGTGATATTGATGCTCAGACCGAGCGAGAAAGCGAAGAACCCGACATTGACATGAACCGTATCAAAACCAACCTTTAGTGCGCTGAAGAAGAAATTTTTGACAGGTCCTTTTGGGAAAGCGCCTGACAAGAGATAGGATAACGCAGAGCCGATTATGCCTCCAATGATCAATCCTAAGATAATATTTCCTAAACGCCGTCGTGCCATTTCACCTCCTTTCTATACTGATTGTGAAAGGGTCAAGGTTAGGAAGCTGGAAATTCATCACTGAAATCCTCATATAACTACATTAATCTTTGCGCCACATTTCTTACAGGTATTGCCCTTTAATCCGAGCGGCAATGCTTGATAGTGTATACGTTCAATGAGCAAATTGTGACACTCGGGACAGTGGGTGCTTGAGCCATCTTCCACTGTAATATTGCCGAGGTATACATATTTCATTTTAGTCTTTGCCTGCTCGTATGCATAGAAGAGTTTCTTCTCGGGTGTGGGTGGTTTATCATACTGGTAGTTGGGATAGTATCTGGAGAAATGCAGAGGGATGTTGCTGTCAATCGATGCAACATAATCAATGACAGCGTTTATATCCTTTTTCTTATCGTTCAATCCGGTGACGAGTAAGTTTGTGATTTCAAGGTGACAATGCTCATGTGCGATTCCGATCGTTTTCTTAACTGCCGCGAGATCTCCATGAAGTATTTTTCTATATACTTCTTCATCCATGGTTTTCAAATCGATATTCATCGCGTCAATCAACGGTAGGAGTTCTTTAAGAGGCTGTTCATTGATCAATCCATTGGTCACGAGCACGTTCTTGCCTCCAGCAGCGTGAATGCGTGTTCCTGCATCAATCAAGTATTCGAACCACATGAGCGGTTCGGTATAGGTATACGCGATGCCTATAGAAGGATGTTCCTGGAACATTTTCACGAGTACATCTGGTGCGATGAATTGTGTCTGCACTTCATCTTGCGATATTTCCCAATTCTGGCAGAACGGGCAACGCATATTGCAGCTATTACAGGCAATCGAGAGAATTTGCGAACCAGGGTAGAAATGATAGAGAGGTTTTTTTTCTATCGGGTCGAGCGCGATCGATGTTGTCTGACCGTAATTTATCGCCCAGAGCGTGCCGTTCTCATTCTTGCGACCACGACATAGACCATACTTGTCTGGTTTGATCGTGCAGTTATGCGGGCACATGGTACACTCAATGTGTCCATCAATTGATTTGTAGTATTTTGCCTCAACCTTCATGTTCTTTAGAGTGGACGTAGCCACGACAGCTTTGTTTTATAGTAACGCGCTTCTTTTTTCATCAATTTTCGGCCCTTTTTAATTCGCCGTTGTGCTCAAAATATAGTATACCACGAATATTTAGAGAATCAAGAAACTTCAAGCCGTCGACTGGTCCCATGATAGCGGTCGCAGTGGCGATCGCGTCAGCAAACGTTGCATTGTCAGCAAAGATTGTTACTGATACGAAATCGTGTGCCGGGAAGCCTGTTTTTGGATTGATGATATGGGGATAGCGCCGTTCATTGATAATGAAGTACTTTTCATAGTCGCCTGATGTCGAGAGTGCCTGGTCAGTGAGTTCCACAGTTTCGATGATACCCTCTGCGCGGGGGTGTTTTATACCGATGCGCCATGGTCTCCCTTTTGGTGATGTGCCGATCCCTACGATTTCGCCGCCAATGTTGACTAATGCTGATGTCACATTGTGTTCTTTAAGAATCTTCGAAACACGGTCAGCTGCATACCCCTGGGCGATGCCACCGAGGTCAACCCTCATGTCTGGCGCAATTATGATTGAGTCTCCTTTTATGGCAATTCTTGCGTAGTCAGCAAGTAACCGTGTTTCGGCTATTTCAGCACTGTCAGGCACCTTCGACTCACGTTTATAAAATCCCCAGAGTTCCATAAGCGGTGCAATGGAAATATCAAAGAGGCCATTTGTTACTTGCGAAATTGAGTCGCTGAGTTCAAATAGGTATACGATGTCAGCTGGTGCTTGGACACGACTTGTGCGGTTCAGCGCACTGACGAGACTCTTGTCAGAGAAGCGATTGAGAAGGGAGTCAATACGGACCAGGTCATTGTCAATTTCTTGATGGATAATCGTGGCGAGACTATCATTGCGTGCGTAGTATGTTATTTCACATGCACTGCCAACAATGAATCTGTTGTAGGTATATTTCTGCTGTTCTGCGCACTGTAATGCGGAGACGACCAGAAAGATACCAAATACATAGAAGAAATACATACGTGATTGCTTTTTCATGGCACGTTCTCCTCGCTGTGAGTTTGCAACGATCGTGTTGACATGATGGCTATGTAGTGGCAGAGTTCACTCTGCGCATCATGGTTTACCACAGAGAACATAATTCCATGGTTTTACATCGTTTTGCATCAGGCAACATTGTCTTCACGAGGGCATTGTATTACAAAACTGGCTTCTTGTCAACTTATCAATTAGTCTCACTTAATCTCACTCAATCCGTTTGCGTCTTTTCGTTGACATCCTTTTAGAAGAGCATATGCTTACCTTGTACGAATAAGGGCAAGTTACATGGTTAACACAAGCAGTAATCGTTATTTTATCGT
>DAOVBK010000178.1 GCA_030670605.1 Candidatus Stahliibacteriota bacterium | reverse complement strand
CGTCTTGTCTCGCAGAATGGGATAGAGAGGTATGGGCTAGGATCCAACCACGATACTTACATGCCGCTTATTGGATGCAGATGAGGCAGTGAGGAGTGAAACTCCCCTGCCACAGGCCGGGGCATCCTGTGCCTTTTTCGTGAATTATGGTATAATCTCCCAAGACTGAAAGTCAATTCATGGTGTGTGTTTTTCATGAGAGGAGGTAGTATGGTAAAATTACCTGAAATAGGAAAGATTTCGGCAGAGGTCTTTAACGAACTGATCTTTCCGCATCTCGGTACGAAAAGCGATAACATCCTCGTGGGTCCCCAGCATGGCGTGGATGTGGGTATCGTAGAGATTGGCAACAAAGCCGTTGCCATGACAAGCGATCCGGTTTTCATTGTTCCGGAATATGGATTTGAACGGGCAGCATGGTTTGCTATTCACATTCTGGCATCTGATGTTGTAACGTCCGGACTTCAGCCCTCCTATCTTGCAATTGATCTTAACCTGCCGCTCTCCATGAGCAAAGAAGAGCTGACGACAGTATGGCAGACGATTGACAAAGAATGTAAAAAGATGAAAATGTCTATCATTTGTGGACACACCGCACGGTATGACAACTGTCACTACCCAATGGTCGGTGGCGCAACCGTGCTTGCCGTTGGTGAACTGGACGATTACGTCTCACCCGTATTTGCGAAAAAAGGAGACAGAATCATCATCACCAAAGGCCCGGCAGTGGAAGCAAGCGGCATCTTTGCAACTATGTTTCCCAAATACATTGCACGGACGTACGGCGAAGAATTTGCGCACAACGCCCAGAGTCTGTTCTATAAAATGTCTGTTGTGGACGATGCACTGACTACGGTCACAGTCGGGGTACGCGACAATGGCGTCTCGGCAATGCACGATGCAACAGAATGCGGCATATGGGGAGGTGTGTATGAAATCGCACAGGCAGCAAACGTGGGCGTGAGAATTGAGAAAGAAAAAATCGTCATAGAGGATCATGTAAAAGAGATATGCAATCTCTTTAATATTGACCCGTACGCCTCAATTAGTGAAGGCACGTTAATCATAACGTGCCGCGAACACAAAGCTGGGAAAGTGGTCGAAGTACTCAAGAACAAGAACATCAAAGCATCGATTGTTGGTGAGCTTATTGACAAAAAGCACGGTATGCTTGTGCGTGAATATGGTAGGGACAAGAAACTCGAGCATCCAAAAGTCGACCCGTTCTGGAAGGCTTTTTACGGCGCTCTAAAGCAGTACAAAGAAATGGAAACAGAGAAGATATGACGTCGTATACATGAAACACGACACAGAAAACATCAAAACACTCATTCAAGAGGCATGTAAAGGCAGCGAAAATGCCTGCCAGAAAATCTTGAACCTTTATAAAGGAAGGATTTTTAGCTATATCTACCGTATGGTCAGGAACTATCACGATGCAGAAGACCTGACCTTTGATACATTCATCAAGTGCTTTAATGCATTGTCCTCGTTCGATGTGTCACGACCGTTCTCTACCTGGCTATTCACCATTGCCCATAATGTCACGATCGATTTCTTCAGGAAAAGCAAGCAGGAGTATGAGTATCTTGACGAACGCCATGCAGTATATGATGACTTTGTCGAGGAGTATAAAAAGAAGAAAAAAACGGAGAAAATCGACCAGGCACTAGCAAAAATCGCTCCATTGGACCGTGAGCTCGTCACCCTCTTTCATCGGGAGGAGTATTCATACCAGGAAATCAGCGAAATACTGTCGATACCGATATCAACCATTAAAACACGTCTCCACCGGGCACGGAAAAAGCTCAAGGATCTGGTGCATAATGATTGAAACTTTTTCTGCCTCCATGCGTATTACCTAGTGATGAAACACAAGAATATCGAAAGATTAATCCAAAAGGACCTCGACCGGGAAATCAGTGAAAAAGAGGAAAAAACACTGAATGCGCATCTGGCTCAATGCCAGGCGTGCCGGCAGTTCCATGCACAGATGGTTCAAACCGAGCGAAGCCTCAACACGCTGGTTGAGGTCTTCCCGCAGTACACCTTTAATGACCGTGTGCTCACAAAGCTCGGTTTGAGACGTACATTCAGCTGGCGAAAGGTCGTTCCGGTCAGCGCCGCTGCATGGGTTGCTTCTCTACTCCTCCTCGCATTCCTTCCCTGGCCGCAAGCACTGGTCCGCAAGCTCGCAACCTCGACACCAGCAGCGGTACGCTTCTTCGACAACGCTGGACTCGTGGTTACATCGTTGAGTAACGTACTCATGCCATTTGCCAAAAGCACATTCAACTTCCAATATGCAATTTTTGGATTAATCATGATGATTCTTACACTGTTTGTTTTCAGCAAGGCAATTAAAAAGGAGGCACAATGCAATTTTTAATAGCAATAGTATTAGCTGTTTCTGGCAGCATTCAAGCAGATGATACATCGATGGAACATACCGGGCAGATGCCGGAAGTCGTTATCACGGCACCCCGTTATGAATACGAAGACGAAGCCTGGGCCGGTCTCATGCCCGAGACGGTGGCCACGGCACCACGATATGAATATGAAGATGCAGCATGGAGCGGCTTAATGCCGGAGACAATTGCGACGGCACCGCGCCATAGTGACGAACGAGCTCCGAACGTGGTCATGGCTGACATTCTTGGTGATTTCGGACATACAATAGCAGAAATGAGGATTGACAATGACAGGACGAATGACCAAGCAAACATATGCTACGAGTGTGTCGAGGTAGTAAACATACCTTCGCAGCGCTTCAGCATGCATAGAATGGAATTCATACCGGCTGGGATGACGTTCAGTGGTGATTATCATGTTCTCGAGACTGACACGATAGATGAAGATGTGACGGTAAGCGGCGGCAATGCGAGAATTGATGGCGTTATTGACGGTGATGTTGCAGTCATGGGTGGCATGGTTACGGTGAACGGTGAGGTGAACGGTGATATTGCAGTGTTCGGTGGTAACCTTGACATCATGGGAAACATACACAGAGATGCTGCAGTCTTTGGTGGCAATGTCACGAATAAAGGGAGTATCGAAGGAGACCTCGTCGTGATCGGCGGAACAGTTCTTCTTGATTCTGGTTCGGTCGTTGGCGGCGACATCCTCATGGTCGGCGGCACTGTTGACCGTGATGACTATGCTGAGGTCATGGGGAATATTGAATCAGTTGAGATAGAGGCTCTGGAAAAAGTGCTGCCGCGCATTAGCAAGGCGTTTAGATTCCCACACAAATTTCCGGGGTTCCGGTTCTTTCCACGTCTCGCCTTCCTCGGTATGTTGATCGTACTCTATGTTTTCAACCTGCTCATCCTTGCTATATTCCCCCGGGCTATAACCAGGGTGTCTGACAGAATCAAACTCAATGTCTGGGCGTCACTTGGTCTTGGTCTCGCAATCGAGATACTCTTCGTTCCTATCTTAATCCTGCTGACTGTCTCGATCATTGGTATCCCGCTTGCGATACTCTTGCCCATGGCAGTACTCATTGGAACACTGTTTGGTTTCTCAGCACTCTCACTCGTCATCGGCGAAAGAATTGCAAAGGGGTTTGGCTGGAACGTCACAAATAACGTCGGTCTGTTCAGTCTCGGCTGGATTACGATCATGCTCATTCCACTTGTCGTTGGTCTTATCGGTCCCCCAGTCACGGCACTCGGCTGGATCATTTTATATGTTGCGATGACCATAGCTACCGGTGGTGTACTCTTCACATTCATCAAAAGAAATGGCACATCAGCGAGCAAGTAGTTTCCGCAGCGAGTGTAGCATAGAAGCCGGGTGTAATAACCCGGCTTCTCTTTTATTGAAGTTCATGCATATTTGATTATAATTACAGCATATGCGATTAGTTGAACTGGCAAAAAAAGCAATTGCGGAACAGGATTTTGAGAAACTTGATGACATCTGGACTGAAATGATACTCGATACAGATGTGCAGGTGAGCGACGTACTCCAGATCGCAGAGATGCTCAAGAAGTCACGTGAATCAGAACGTGCGCTTATGCTTCTGGAAATGTTGGCGAGCCACTGTGAATCAAACGAGAAATACACTGATGCCCTTACCGTCTAC
>DAOVBK010000196.1 GCA_030670605.1 Candidatus Stahliibacteriota bacterium | reverse complement strand
GGACTTCCACGTAGTGGCAGTGGAATAAATAGAGAATTTTCGTGTATAGTAATACAGAGACCGATGCAGTTCTTATTGAGCGTGTTAAAAAGGGTGATGCAGAGGCGTACAATCCGCTGGTTGAGCGCTATAAGTTGCCTCTCTACACGGTTATGTACCGGATGGTCAGGCATCGTGATGATGCAGAAGATCTTGTTGAAGAGGCATTCATTAAGGGATTTCGTGCCATTGAAACATTTGAAACAGATAGACCATTTTTTGCCTGGTTATGTAAAATTGCAGTTAACAATGCAATAAATTTTTTGAAAAAGGAGAAACGTGGAAAAATGCAACCGATTGAACAGGTGGAACACACATTAACCGCAAAACAGGGTGATCCAGTGGAGATGACCGAGCAGAAGCTCTTGCAGGAGCGCATTGCAGCGTCAATGGCGCAATTGGACGATGACGATCGTACAATCCTTATTCTGCGCATTGATAAGGAATTCTCATATGACGAGATTGCCAGCATATTGAAGATTCCACGGGGAACAGTCATGTCACGTCTTGCACGTGCACGTCATAAGCTCAAGAAGATTTTCAAGAACATGGAGGAAGATAATCAATGAGATGTGACATTCCGCATGAACTCTTGAGTGGCTACCTTGACGGTGAACTCACCGATGAGCAGAAGAAACGGATAGAAGAGCACCTCAAGAAATGTACACGTTGTCAAGAGGAGCTTGAGGAATTGCGGCAACTGGATGAATACGTGCGGGCGGTTGAGGTAGAAGAGCCATCACGTGAATTCGTTTTTGGCCTCAACCGCAGAGTTATGAAGGCGGTAACAAGGAAACGAAAATCTTTGTTTTTCCGTTTTTCACCTGTCCTTGCACCAGTCGCGGTTGCAGTGCTTGTGTTGATTGTTCTCGTAAATATCGATAGGCAGGCCGGAGTAGTACACGTAGGACACAGGGTCCTCTACGCAGAGCGATTCGAACGTAAAGAAATCGAACTCGAAATACCGAGCATTGGCGGCGTACGGGGTTACATGATGGAAAAGCGTGCTGTGTCACGAGAAGAGGACATGGTCGCGATGCCGCGGCTATCGACGACTGCTGGCGCACCAGAGGCGGCAAAGAAAATGGAGGACGTGGGCGTGCGCGATGAGGCAGTCAGTGAGATAGCAGGAGAATTTATTGAGTTTCCAGAGGACAAGATTGTGAGAGCAATTGTAGATTCGACCGGTAAGGTCGTGAAGGTGGCAACAGGCAACACTATTGTACCTGAGCGCGATACAATGCTCGAAAACCGTTTGCAAGGTCAGCAATTGACAGCGCCGACGGTCGCGGGTCGCAGAACACAATTATATGTTGATTTTACCCAGAAACAGGAGAAAGATAATTGAAATTCAAGATTATTGTTGTTGTCGCTGCGCGACCGAATTTCATGAAGGCTGCGCCCATTTTTGTTGAGTTGAAGCGATTCAAGAACATCGAACCTGTGCTCATTCACACGGGACAACACTATGACGCAGGTCTCTCAAAGGTTTTCTTCCATGACCTCAGCCTGCCGCGACCAGATGCGCATCTCGGCGTTGGATCAGGAACACATGGTGAGCAGACCGGAAAAACCATGGTCACCTTTGAGGGTATCTTGAGCAAACATAAACCCCATCTTGTTATTGTTGTTGGTGATGTGAATTCAACGCTCGCGTGCGCCCTCGCAACGGTCAAGGTGCGTTGTGCGAACAAAGACTACTATCCGCTTCTCGCACACGTTGAGGCGGGATTGCGCAGTTTTGACTGGCATATGCCAGAAGAGTACAACCGTCGTCTCACTGATGCGGTGTCAGACTTCCTGTTTACAACAGAACCGAGTGGTGCGCGGAATCTCGAACGCGAAGGAATAGACCGCAAAAGGATTTTCTTTGTCGGTAACGTTATGATTGATTCCTTGATGCGATTCAAGAAAAGGGCTGAACATTCTGATATACTACAGCGTTTGAAACTGGAGAAAAAGAAATATGCGTTACTCACCATGCACCGACCATCAAATGTCGATGATAAAAGGGCGCTAAGGGGACTCCTGCACGTTCTCAGGAGAATATCCAGACTCCTAGACGTTGTGTATCCAATCCATCCGCGTACTGAGAAAATGCTCAAGCAATATGGTCTGTCCGCGGATTTTCTTAGGATTGTTCCACCGCTCGGCTATCTTGATTTTCTCCAGCTCATGATGAATGCGCGATGTGTGCTCACAGATTCCGGCGGAATACAGGAAGAGACAACCGTACTCAAGATTCCCTGTTTGACACTGCGCAACAACACAGAACGACCAGTGACCGTTTCTGAGGGAACCAATACCATTGTCGGAAAAGACCCGGAAAAGATCTTCAGCGCGGTTGAAAATATCCTCGAAGGTAAAATAAGAAAGGGGAAGTGTCCCAAGTTCTGGGACGGCAAGGCAGCACGACGGATTTGCCGCACCATTGATGCGCACCTGCGGAATCCGTAGATGTTCGTAAAAGTAACGGTCATACCGCGTGCAAAGAAAGCAGAGGTCGTTGTGCTCGGTAACAATCATCTTAGAGTCAAAATCCCTGCAGCTCCGGTTAAGGGAAGAGCAAATAAGAAACTTATCGAGATACTTGCAGTGTACTACGGTGTTCGAAAGTCCGCTATCACTATCAGACGTGGCGAACACAGCCGAGAAAAGGTTGTTGAAATACTACGCTGAACGTTTTAGATATGTCTTGAATTTAACCAGCGCCTTGGCGCGGTGGCTGATTGTGTTCTTCACGTCCGGGCCGAGTTCGGCGAATGTTTTTGTGTATCCTTTTGGTATGAAAATGGGGTCATACCCGAAACCGTGTGTACCCCGCGGCTCCAATGCTATTTCACCATGGCATTCACCACGAAAGACCTCGTACTTTTGAGGTGCAAAGTAGTAGATAAAAACCGCCCGGAACGCAGCAGCGCGATTTTTCTTTGTTGCCATATTCTTGAGCAGCTTGTCGATCCTATCTGTATCGTTCTTGCCGTATCGAGACGAATACACACCAGGTTCGCCATCCAGGGCATCGACAAATAACCCTGAGTCGTCTGCCAAAGAGGGTTGACCGGTCGTTTTGAAAGTGAATGCTGCCTTGGCAAGGCTATTTTCAAGAAGGGTTCTTCCTGCCTCTTTTACGGTGATGGTGAGATAATCTCCGAGGGTACGGCAGTCAACAATACTGCCAAGCATTGCCTTGATCTCTACGATTTTGTGCTCGTTCTTCGTCGCAAGGACAATTAATGACGTGTGCGTATCCATCTTGGAGAACTATCGTTTTGTGCTGCGTGAACGTCCTATATGTTTGTGGACCTCCTCGCTACGGTGTAATCATTGTTTCAACAATGAAAGCACCAGTAAAACCTAGTCTGAGCGCCTGCTTACGTAATGCGTCTGCTTCTTCACGTGTAAGGCAGTCGCCAATGCGTACTTTGTAATACGGAACGATGTGATTAACGTAGACTGATTGGTTGCCAAATGTCATCCGTGCATCGTCGGCAACGCGGTTTGCATTCTTGCCAGTTGAAGAGGCAAATATCTGAATCCTGAAGCCAAAAACCTGTGCTGGAGCACCAGCTGGTGTTTCCGTTGGCATGTACACCTCTTCCTCCATTGCCGGCGGTGGCGGCGGCATCGGCACTGCTGGTTCTTCTTCAATTGGTGGTGGTAATACCGCAATCTCTTCTTCCATCATTGGTTCAATAACAGGTTCTTCCACGGCGACCGGCTCGACTGGCGGAGGGGCGATAACCTCTTCTTCTGCTGGTGGCATGATTGGTTCTTCTTCGACCGTCGGATACACCGGTTCTTCAGAAATGGTTGCTTCTTCTTCACCAAAAACAATCACCTCTTC
>DAOVBK010000126.1 GCA_030670605.1 Candidatus Stahliibacteriota bacterium | reverse complement strand
CGATAAGCTCAAGGTTTTCCTCGGCGCGCTCAATGGTAATTTCTGATGAACGCAGGAGTTCGTATGCATTAATAAGATTGTAATACGCAGTTTTGACACGTAACACTACATTTGCAATATCTGACTGGTGCTGAATTCTCGTGCCCGCGAGCTGCCTGTTGCTCACAAAGATCGAGCTTATCACATCAAGGTCAAACAGCGGTTGATTGAGGCTAAGCGCCCATGAATAGGTATCATCGCTAATGTCTTGTATTTCAGTCGTTGTATATGAAGCAGAGGCACTGACCGTCGGCAGCAGGTTTGCAAGTGTCTGATAGAAGAGAATGCGCGATTTCTCGTATGAGTACTTGGATTCGTAGTATGCGGGACTCTGCGTCAATGCAATATCAATTGCCTGATTCAACGATAAAGAATCAACCTGGGATATGAACAGGAGAAGTATCACAGCCATATAGTATCTGTGTTATACTCCTGGGCCACCAAGAGTGCCGAGAAGCGCACCAATAAAGAGCGAGACGACCCAGATGAGGAAAACGAGAATGTAGGCGCTCTTTTTTGGTACGTCGTTTGTTATGTTAATACCAATTGCGACAAGAATCATTTCCCATAGAACAAAAAAGTCGCAACCCATCAAGAGCTGATAACCAAAAGACTCCCGTGCCATATTGGGTACGAGTAATGCAAGAGATGTTGTCACAAAGATCGATTTTGTCATTATGATCAGAATGAGCTTCACGATCGCGGCGAGGACTTTGACCAAAGCCGTGTGGGAGATGAGAGAGAAAACTGTTTTGAATGCAGCAGTGCCGCTAAAGACTGGAATGAAGAGATTTAGAATAAAGGCAAAAAGCACAAGCATAATCGCCGTGAAAATTGCGGCGCCAACAGCACTCGAGATGTACAGTAACGGTCCTGAGGCAACACTCAGCGCCTGTTCCATCTGTTCTTCTGTCATGCCCCGTTCACGCATTGCTTCGGCCTGCCGTTCTAAGATGGTGTCGCGCGCAATCCCGACAGAAACGGCTGCCACGACCGTGACAACAATGAGCACAATGACAAAGGCGACCGCCCACTGCGGTTTTTCCTTGAGGTATGTAAATACCTTGGTTGGTGCAAAAAAGACATCAAGCATTCTACCCATTTTCCATGCTCCTCACTTACAGACCTGCTGTCAAAATCCCTCAAAGGTGATACGCTGCATACCTGCAGCCTATCACTTACTTATACGCACAAAACAGCAATATGGTTTCATGAAATACGCTTCTACTACTTCAATTCTACCCAGAAATCGAGCAAAGTCAATTGTGGGAAGCGTATCGGGGTCAGATCTCAACCCCGATGAAATACTGCAATATCTCACGAGGGCATCTCACAATGTTCGATATCGCTGACCGGTCCTGCATTCTTCGTGCCAACATTCTAGGATTGAATGCGAGGACGCGCATTTGACATTTGCAAGGCAAAGAATTCAAGAATACAGGTGAGTAAAATGGTGCTGGTGTGCCTGCTGGACTTCCATCTCATCTCGAGGCTGTGATATCAAGAGAAAATGCCGTGCTATTTCTGTACGCGCTGGCCTTCTTGCCACCTTTCTGCAAATCGTATGCGCCTGCCAGGCGAAGGATGGGAGTATTTGTACCATTCAATAAGAGGATGTGGATACGCAATCATTAATTGTTTGTTGCAGAACTTCGCCATGACACCGATAAAACTGTCTGTATCACCGGTCAAATCAAGAGCACCCCAGTCTGCTCTTCGCTCAAAGTACCGAGATACCCCAGCTGATAATGGCTTCGTTATGAACGTAAGTGCCGCAAACCCGAGCGCAAACACGGGGAAGGCGGCTATTTCGCTCACGTGTTCAAACCCAGCAAGTCCATACAGAACTGGGTACACGCGATAGAGCACGTAGAAAAGAACAAGCGTCACCACTGATTGAATCCCGACCAGCCACCACGTGTGGTGTTCAGCAAAGTGCGTAATTTCATGGGCAAGCACTGAGACAATTTCGTCTGGACTGTAGTCGGCGAGCAGCGTGTCGCCGAGGAGAATTCTCTTTGTATTACCAAGCCCGGCTACTGCAGCATTTGCCTTGGTTGACTTGCTGCTCAGATCAATGCTGAAGACACCCTGAATAGGTATGTTAACATGCTCGCACATCGCCTGGATCCGCTGTTTCAGCTCAGTATCATCAAGCGGTGATGTTTTGTAAAAAAGTGGCAAAATCAATACCGGAAAAAGGTTGGCAAGAATAACACTGAACAGAATCATGAAAAGAGCAAGCCAGAGCCACCAGAGATGCGCAGACGCCTGTGTGATTAGATAAATGACTTCGAAAACAATACCACCGAGGATAAAACCAATGAAAAATGACTTCATCCAATCGACAATCCACTGTCGAAACGTCTGTCGTGAAAAGCCGAACCGGTGTTCGATAACAAAACCACTCCAGTACACAAAGGGGCACGCAATAACTGAATAGAACACGTACAACACAGCGAAATAAATGAAAATGACGACCGCACGGGCGCTCACAACATTTTCTGCAAAGGCGACAAGGCCTCCTGAAATACCCGAAAACAAAAAAACAAGGAGGCCAATTAACAGAATCGCAAATGATGCAATACTGACTATGCGGTTTTGTGCACGGTATTGCTTTGCAACCCGCTGCTTTTCGACATCAATAAGGGGATGCATCTTGTTGTCTTCCATGTCTAATTCTATCCGTTCTCAATGTCCCGTCAATCACAACTTGACTTTTTTCTCATTTCAATTACAATAGCGTGTTAGGAGAAAAGGACACACTACCGAGTAAGGAGGTACGATGAAAAAAGTCTATATCTTTGGCAAACCCGATTGTCCTGTGTGCAAAGAGGCACAGAAAAAAATCAAATACTTCAAAAAGAAAAACGGGTTCCATGCCGAGGTAAAATACTTTGATATGAACACTGTCGACGGTTTGACAGAAGGCGCATTCAACGAAGTAAGTGATATCCCAACGATAATCATTTTCGATAACAAAAACGAAGTTCGGCGTTGGGTGAAGAAACCTCCAATCAGCAAAGAGTTCATGCCCTATCTCGCGTAGTTCTAGAACGAGAAAATTACTTCATAATGCACGCTCGTCGAGCAATGTCTTTACGTAAAAAACTGCGTACAATCAACGATATCCTTACAAAACAGCCAGGTGTCGTCGTTGCACTGTCCGGCGGTGTTGATTCCACGCTCTTACTTACGCTCGCGAAGGACGCATTACAGGATCGCGTGATTGCGGTCACTGCCTCCTCACCCATTCACCCAAAACAGGAACTTGAGCTTGCCAAACGAATTGCCAGGAAATTGCACTGTAAGCACATTGTATTTGCTTCGGGTGAATTGCACAGGAAGAAGTTCACCAGCAACCCGGGAACCCGGTGTTATTACTGCAAAACAGCACTCTTCAGGAAGCTCAAGAAAATCGCAGTTCAGCAGGGCTATACTGTCATTGAAGGAAGTAATGCTTCTGATTTGCGGGAGTACCGTCCGGGCTTGCGTGCATTGAGAGAATTGCGAATCGTATCGCCATTCATTGAAGCCGGCATGCACAAGCACGAAATACGGCGCCTTGCCAAAAAATACGGCCTCCCCAACTCGGATAAGCCGGCAATGGCATGTCTTGCCACCCGTGTTCCTTTTGGCAGAAAAATTACCACAGAACTCTTGGAACGGATTGATTCAGCAGAAAGCTATCTTAGAAAATTAAAAGTCACGCGGGTCAGGGTGCGGGACCATGACCCGATCGCCCGCATTGAAGTTTCACCGAAGGATTTTAAGAAAATCGTGCGCAACCGTACAAGAATTACAAAGTACTTCCACAAACTAGGGTATCTGTATACAACCCTCGACCTTGAGGGATATCAGACCGGCAGCTTGAATCGTCGAAGAAAGTAGCCATATAAAATAGACGGTTTATCCACTATACTACAAGCTGTTTCTTCACTACACACACTTCCCCGAAGTAACATATTGATATAATCCTGAGCATAGCAGGAACATCTATGAGGAGTTGTCCTTCGAGTAAGTCCGGTCATAGACAAGACGCATCGAGAAGTTCGTCAATGTCGCTTCTCGATTCATCCGCCACACAACATGCGGATTCACTCGAACAGTAAAGGAGAGTTACCTTTCGAGCGCACAGTAGTGAGTCGCAGAAGTGCTAAGGCGTTATTGCGAGCCTTGCTTACAAGGCGTGGTTCCGTTTTGCGTGAATTCTCGCATTGATTGCATCAATGCGGAACAATCTTTTGCATATTTCATGAGATTGTTCCGTGCATAGCACGAGAATCCTTCCGCGGGAACTCTTCCGTAGGAACTCACGTTCCTACGCGAACGGAGTCGACCGAAGGTCAGGACTTCGTCATACCTCGTCAAGCTCGGCATTCCTCGCAATGACAACAACGAAGGTTCTCTCCTCAATGGTTGGGCATTGACATCATTACAATTTCGTGTATATTTTTGCTGGGCGGCGTAGCTCAGTTGGCAGAGCAGGAGAATCATAATCTCTGTGTCAGGGGTTCAAATCCCTTCGCCGCTATTTCTCCTATGAGCTGTTTCAGCGAGTACCATCGAGAAGTGCAATGCGTGACGCGTCACGCCAAAACTGTTGCGACCCTCCACCGACGATACATTCGCCTTGTCAGTGATGTGAAACGACAGATGCAGATGCTTGCCAATCTGTTCACCCGCACCGATGAACTCATCACAATCATTACCAGCTATTGCCAAAGACTTACGAGTGATACTCACGGTGCAAAAGAGTCCTATGTAATTCACAGGCGGGCAATTGAGCAGATCAGAGGTCAACACAAACAAAGCCGCGCGCTGCTCGCAGCAATCACAGAAGTACTTCACCATATTCAAGAGAACGCGCATCTTTTTCTTTCTTCTGCTCAGACCTTGGCACGCCTCGCAAAGAATACTGAAATAAAGGCACATCATGCACGCAAAGAAGGTAAAGGACTCGCTATCATTGCGCAAGAATGTTTAGCATTAGCACACCAAGCCCGCGTTCCCTTTGCAGAGTTTTATCAACATGTACAAAAACTGGAGGAAATTGCCGAGCCCATAACAGCGGAACTCGTTAGCATGATTACGCTTTCTACGCGTTCCGAAGGATTACTGTCTCATGCATTTCAATCCCTTGAGAATCTTGACCACGCAGTATCATCACTCCAGGGAATTACTACACGACTGGGAAAGCATACTACTCTTAACAATCGATTAAAGGAGAACGTCGCTGGGGAATTAGCTCTTCTGGATACCCATGTTTCAC
>DAOVBK010000023.1 GCA_030670605.1 Candidatus Stahliibacteriota bacterium | reverse complement strand
GATACACCAGTTGAAGGGAGGGGTGGGTTTGAACTCGATTCGAGAAAACTCTTACGTATTGCACAGAACTTGAAGAACGGTGTCACATCAGCGCGGAAGAGCATTGAGCCCATAGATGTGTGTTTATGTACGAGCTTTAATGCAAACGTGCCAAATGTGTATGGTGAGTTTGTGAAGGCACGAGAAAAACGCAGCCATGGAGCAGAGGTTTTTTTCACGCAGGCGATATTCATGCCGGATGATTTTCTCAAGATTCTCAAGGAATTTCGCGTTCAGAACAGGGATGTGCACGTCATCGCCGGTTTGTCTTTTCTGCACACAAAAAAGCGTGCCTTTGTCCTTATGAAGCTCCTCAATATTCCGTATGAATATATCACGTACATTGAAGAAAAGGATGAGAATGAGATGCTCCTTGAGACCGCCCGTACACTCAAGGACTACGTAGATGGGTTCTATGTGATACCGATCAGAAAGTATGACAAGGCATTAGCCCTTATCAAACAACTCAGAAAACTGATTGACAAATAGCCCAGCGCCTTCATTCCTACTCTCCATATTCTGCTTTAGCGGAAATTGTCCATTGTCTAGATTTGACCCCGACGGGTTTCAACCGGCGTGCCGGGTGGGGCAATCACTGCCAGCATAAAGAGTAGTACAAAGCACATACATGCCTCCTAGTATGTTCTAAGTAATGCCGACTTCGACACTATGAAGTAGGGTACAGATGGTTTGTCTTAAGCGATGTAAGTTCTGAGGTTGATTTCTCTGTGGGCACCTTAGTTAGACGAAGCTGCTGTTAAGGTCAAGAAGGATATCAGCAAAGTTGCGAAAACTGCCGTAATTTGAAGATAATCCTGCCAAAACTTAAAGAGAACTCGAGGTACAACGATCTTATCTCCTGGTTCGATGATTGGGTCATCACGAAGCGGTAGATCCTGGTCGTCTCGTACAACATGAGCACGGCCCATGTCTGCCTCAGTTACTGCACCACCTGCAAATCCAATGTAGTCACTTGCACGAAGATGTGGTTGAAAAATAAAAGCGCCGGGTTCTCTAACATGGCCTTCAACATAGACGGACAGAGCAATTGAGGGGATGTAGAGTACATCGCCATCCGCCATGAGGATGTTGAATTTACTGTCTTCGTCAGCGAGGGTTTCTGCGAGGTTGATGTAGATTTTCGTGCCCCTTCTTTCAATATAGGCATTTGCCATGTCGGTCCACGGCGTAATGCCACCGGCCTTTGCAATGATATCAGCAACGGTTTCACCGTCGCTGAGTTCGTAAATTCCTTCGCTGTACCTTTCCTTTCCACCTGTTTGTTTGAGGTCTTCTGCGGGCTTTGTCGATGGTGTCAGTTTGAATTGCCGTTTCCCAAAAACTGCGCCACGAACAACAACTGAGCGCTGCATTCCTGGGATATAGATGATGTCACCGTCCTGAACAAATGGATTTAATTCCCTGTTGCCTGTTTTCTCGAATGCCTCAATGTCAACGAGCGCTGGCGGTTCATCATCCCGACGGATTTCAACACGCGAGCGAGACCCAGCAGTAGTGATACCACCTGCTCTTTCAATAGCCACAGAAACTCGGTCAACTGGCCATGCCGTGACCTTACCGGGATACATAACTTCACCAATAACAAAGACTGTAAAAGAACGCATGCCAATGAGCGTGATATCGACACCGATATTTCTGAAATACTTCCTGAAGACGCGCCGCAATGAATCCTTTGCTTGTATCAGATTGAGATCGTGAACTTTGACTGCTTCAACAACATCATAGTGAGGTAGGTAGACGCCCTGGGCTGATGGCATCGATGTTACTGGTATGTTGATGGTTACTTTGCCTTCGTAGGTAACGCCAGTTATGTATGAATAATTGGTAGCGCCAGTGATCGTTATGAGCAGGCTGTCACCAGGCATGAGTATATACTCTTCAGATACTACGGGCTCCTCGAGGCCGCTGGTCATCAGTTCTTCGCGTATATGTTGCATTGCCTGTTGCGCCGTGCCAATGTGCGATGCAGCAAGGAGCGTGAAGAGTATGAGTGTGAATCGCGATATTTTCATAGCGAAATTATAGTGAAATCAAGGATATTGTCAACACAGCGTTTGTTGTATGGTTGGATGGTTGTATTGTCGGATGGATTCATGGTTAACAATACAACTATACAACTATCCAACTATCGAACTATATAGGCATTGACTTGGCGTAAAAATGGCATATAATTATAGTTTATAAGGAGGTTTTATGGCGAAAATTGGAGTTGCAATTATTGGCGTTGGCAATTGTTCGTCGAGTTTAGTGCAAGGGATTCATTACTACAAAAAGGCAAAAGAGGGAGAGATCATTCCGGGTATTATGCACACCCGACTTGGTGGCTATCATATAGGTGATATCGAATTCACATTCGGTATTGACATTGACAGGAACAAAGTAGGTAAAGACCTTGCTGAAGCGATCTACACAAAGCCAAACAATACCTACAAGTTCTGTTCTGTACCCATGCTGAATGTTCCCGTAGTCCGCGGCATGACGCATGACGGTTTGGGGATTTATTTGTCGAAAATTATCAAGAAAGCGCCAGGTCCGACCGCTGATATCGTTGGGTTGCTCAAACGTACAAAAACTGACGTTGTGATAAGTTTCTTGCCTGTTGGAAGTGAAGAAGCAACGATGTGGTATGTCGAACAAGTCCTGATTGCAGGATGCGCTTTCATAAATTGTATTCCTGTGTTCATCGCGAGCCAGAAATACTGGCAACAGCGTTTCATCGAGAAGGGACTGCCCGTACTCGGAGACGACATAAAGTCACAGGTTGGCGCCACGATCTTGCACCGCGTTCTGGTCAATCTGTTCAATGATCGTGGTGTGACGTTGGAACGGACATCTCAGCTCAATGTCGGCGGTAATACGGATTTCTTGAATATGCTCGAAAGGGCTCGTCTCGTATCGAAGAAAATCTCAAAGACGCAGGCAGTAACGTCACTCCTCAAGTACGACATAGGTAAGGATAACATTCATATTGGTCCGTCCGACTACGTAGCATGGCTGAAAGACAGAAAATGGGCACATATGAGACTCGAAGGAAGGACCTTTGGTGATGTACCGTTGAACATAGAGCTGAAACTTGAGGTTTGGGATTCGCCGAACTCAGCAGGTGTAGTGATCGATGCTATTCGCTGCGCGAAACTGGCGTTAGACAATAATCTCAGCGGTGCGCTGGTCGAGCCATCCAGCTATTTCTTCAAATCACCGCCAGTGCAGTATCCTGACTATATCTGTCGTGAGAAAACAGAAGGTTTCATCAAGAAATACGGGATGAAAAAACGTAAGAAGCGTTAGCAGGACACGATGCATTCCTTGAAACGCGGCGTCTTTATCAGTTTTGAAGGCGTCGAAGGTTCTGGCAAAACGACTCAAGCAGAGGCTCTTGTCGAGTGGCTTGCGCGTTCTCAGATACCTCACATTTTCGTACGAGAACCTGGTAGTACCTCTGTGGGAGAAGCAATAAGAGAGATTCTTCTCAATCCCGTGAACAAAGAAATGCATCCAAAATGTGAGGTTCTGTTGTTTCTTGCCGCCCGGAGCCAGTTGACCTATGAAAAGATTCTGGGTGCACTAAATCAGAAAAAGGTCGTTGTCGCAGACCGCTTTTCTGATTCAACAATTGCATATCAGGTTTACGGACATGATTTGCCTGCTCGAATGGTTGCGATTCTTAACCGGTTTGCAACAGCGGGCATAAAGCCTGATTTAACATTTCTCGTTGATATCGATGTTGATACCGGGCGCCAACGGAGTGCCGGTAATGACCGGATGGAAAAACGAGACGCTCAGTATCATGAGAGGGTGCGCGAGGGGTACTTACGGCTCGCGCGGAGGGCAAAAAAGAGAATTAAGATACTCGATGGTTCAAAACCAGTTGATGTACTTAGTAATGAAGTTATCGTTCAGGTAAAACAGTTTCTGGCAAGAAAGGGGCACAAACCATGAAGAAAACATTTATACTGGTCATTGTACTATCCCTTTTATTCGGGATATTCATCGGTAGTAGTCTGTGGGCAAAATCAGATACATACACACAATTACGTATCTTCAACAAAATACTCAAGGAAATCGAAACGAATTATGTCGACCGGATTGAGTCGGATAGCTTAATCAGAGGTGCTATCGATGGAATGATCGAAGCGCTCGATGATCCGCACACTGACTATCTGTCGAAGAAGGAATTCGAGAGTCTCATGATGTCAACAAAGGGCGAATACGGTGGTATTGGTACAATGATCGGCAGGCGTCATGACACAATCATCGTCGTCGGACCATTCGAAGGAACACCAGCGTATCGAGCAGGCTTGCAACCCGGTGATGCAATCATTGCCGTTGACGGTGTTCCGACCGCAGACAGAGCAGTTGATGTTGTGGTTCGTGAGATCAAAGGCAGACCGGGCACGCAGGTCGTGCTTACTATTTTGAGATTGCTCATAGAAGAACCATTTGATGTTGAGATCACGCGTGCAAAGATTACACTTGATGCAGTACCATTCTATGGAATGGTTGACGACAATATTGGCTATGTTCAATTAGCGACATTCAACCGACGAGCCGATGCCGAGCTGAAAGCTGCTGTTGACTCTCTGTTCGCCCATGGTGCTCAGAAGATCATCTTCGACTTGAGACTCAATTCAGGCGGCTTACTCAATGAAGGTGTTGCCGTCAGCGAGTTGTTTCTGGAAAAAGGCAAAGATGTCGTGAACACACGGGGCAGGACAGGAAGCGGGAGAGCCTTCAAATCAACCAAGACATACTCGTATGGTGATTTTCCAATGATCACGTTAGTGGACGGCGGTTCTGCCTCTGCATCCGAGATTGTTGCAGGTGCCTTGCAGGACTGGGACAGAAGTCTGATCATGGGAAAGCCGACGTTTGGAAAGGGTTCTGTACAGCATATCCTACCTTTTGAAGACAGCACTGCCTTACGCATCACCACTGCGCGCTGGTATACGCCATCGGGGAGAAGTATTGATAAACCATTCAATGAAGACGGAGATGATATTGAAATCGATGACGATACTACAGAGGTGGAGAAGAAGGCTTTTACCACACGCGGACCGTTGAAGCGCAAAGTCTTTGGTGAAGGAGGGATTACGCCTGATATTGTTATTGAGCTACCGACGTTGACAAAACTTGAGACTGCGATTCTCACCGGGCAGCATAATTTTGATTTTGTCGTTCAGTACACTGCTCGAAATGAGAATATCGAGAGAGATTTTGAAGTCGACGACGCGCTGGTGCGGGAATTTGCGGTTTACCTCATGGAAAAGGATGTAGAATTCACTGAAGCAGAGTATGATTCAGCACGAACCTGGATTAAGAAAAGGCTGAAGCAAGATATTGTGACTGATCTGTGGGGTTTGAAAGAAGGCTATCGCGTGCGTGTACAGCATGACCCGCTCGTGCAAGAGGCAATGCAAATGCTTAGGGAGGTGACGTCTACCCGAGACCTTTTTCGTTTTGCTGAAGAGGGTTAATCCACAAGACGTTCCACAGAGCATCCTACCCGGCATCGAGATCGCCATTGCTATTTCGTGCGCATTGCTTGTGTGCGTGATTATCGTGCTGAGATTTGTGATACGGCGAAAAGAATGAGGAGAGCGCATGTACCGGATTGAAATTCGGCGCAAGAACGACCCGCGTGGTTCTTTTGTCAAACAAGAATTCGCATCATTCGGTGTACGTGGTATTGCCTCGATTGACATTCGTGATGTCTATTACCTCCATGGCAATTTTACCTCCACGCACATAGAACGCATCGCCAAAGAGCTTCTGTGCGATACTGTAGTCGAGGAGTACTATCTCGGCAAACCAGAGGGATTTGAGATTCTCTTCAATCCCGGCGTTACCGACCCGAAGGAAGCTAGTATCAAGAAGGCAGCCCGTGATATTGGTATCGAGATAGAACGGGCAAAGACGGGCACGCAATACATCATCAAGGGCGACTACGATGATGCAAAACTGAAAAAGTATGCGAGTTTGTTTCTCTATAATCCACTTATTCAGCACATAAAGCATGCAGAAGAGAAATTCTACAGTCCTCCTCCATATGACCTGCATATATTGGAGATTGATCTCGACACTGACCTTGGTAAACTAAGCCGCGACATGGGTTTGTTCTTGTCGCTCGAGGAGATGGAGAGAATCCGTGAGTATTTTGCCAAAGAGAAGAGGAAGCCAATTGATGTTGAGCTCGAAAGCATTGCACAGACATGGAGCGAGCACTGTTGTCATAAGACATTCCGAGGGCGGATTTTGTTCAATGGAGAAAAAATCGATAATCTTCTCAAAAACACCATTATGCGGGCAACCCATGAGATACATCATCCCATGTGCCTTTCAGTCTTTCACGATAATTCAGGCGTTATTGATTTTGATGATGACTATGGTATTTGTTTCAAGGTCGAAACACATAATCACCCTTCAGCGCTTGAACCCTATGGTGGCGCAGCAACCGGTACTGGTGGTGTTATCCGTGATATTCTTGGTACAGGACTCGGCGCAAAACCGATTCTGAATACTGATGTATTCTGTTTTGGGCAGCCCAAGTTCGATCCTGAAGAACTGCCGCATGGGATTTTGCATCCGCAAACCATAGTCAAAGGTGTCATACGTGGCGTGCGTGATTACGGTAACAGGATGGGTATACCGACGGCGAGCGGTGCGATCTATTTTGATGATGATTTCTTGTATAATCCGCTTGTCTATTGCGGTTGTATTGGTTTGATACGAAAGGACCGGATTGAAAAGGATGCTCAGCCAGGGGATGCCATTGTTCTTGTTGGCGGTAAGACCGGTCGTGATGGTATCCATGGTGTTACCTTTGCCTCTGCTGAACTCTCTGAGGAATCCGAGAAGTCATGTGTGCAGATCGGTAACCCCATAGAGGAAAAACGTGTGACCGATTGTTTGTTGCGGGTTAGCGATGAGGGCCTTTTACATTCGGTCACCGACTGTGGAGGCGGTGGTCTGTCGAGCGCGGTCGGAGAAATGGGTAAGGATACTGGCGCCAAGGTCATTCTTGATGCCGTGCCCTTGAAGTATCAGGGACTCACACCGCGTGAGATTTGGATTTCGGAGTCGCAAGAACGGATGGTTCTTGCGGTACCGCAAGAACACGTTGCAAAGGTGATCACCTATTTCACCCGGGAAAGTGTCGACGCCACTGCTATTGGTGAGTTCGCCAGTGATAAACGCTTGCGTCTGTATTACAGAGATGAAAAAGTGTGTGATCTTGATATGGAATTTCTACACGAGGGTGTGCCAATGCCCCTTAAGAAAGCTCGGGTAAGAGAAAAACCAAAACCTGGTGGCGATATTCCGAAGCCCATTGACTTCAACTCCATTCTTCTTGCGCTCATAGGCGGACTGAATTCTTGCTCAAGAGAGTGGGTCATACGAGAATATGACCATGAGGTTCAGGGCGCCAGTGTTATCAAACCGCTCATCGGCACTGCAGGCATTGGTCCTCAGGATGCTGTTGTGATTAAGCCACGGCTTGACAAAAAGCAAGGCATTGTCGTTTCCTGCGGTATAAACCCAGGCTATGGTCGGCTTGATGCGTACAACATGGCGGTTTCAGTAATCGATGAAGCATTGCGTAATCTCGTGGCAACCGGCGGCGACATTACGAGAACAGCAATGCTCGACAATTTCTGTTTCTCATCGCCTGAGCGAGAGGACGTACTGGCAGACATTGTACTGTCATCTCGTGGATGCTATGACGCAGCAATGGCATTTGGTGTGCCTTTTATTTCCGGCAAAGATAGTCTCAACAATGAGTGGTCAGACGCTGAAGGCAAAAGCCATCTTATACCACCCACGCTGCTTATTTCTGCGTTGAGTATTGTTGATGATGTCGATACGTGTATTACGAGTGATTTCAAACATCATGGAAGTCTTGTCTATCTGGTCGGTGAAACAAAAGAGGAACTTGGTGGTTCAGAGTATTTCAAGCTCCTCGGCATACACAGTGGTATGGTTCCTGGTCTCGATTTCAAACAAGCACCAGAGATCATGAAAAGAGCACACGCGGCAATAGAGCAGGGTTTGATATGCTCATGTCACGATCTGTCAGAGGGTGGACTTGGGCTTGCACTCAGCGAGATGGCACTCAGTGGTGATATCGGTGTTGAAATTGACTTACAGAACGTTATGTACATAGGAGAGCGCAAGCGTTTTGATTTCATGCTCTTCTCAGAATCCAATACGCGCTTCATAGTTGAGATAAAAGAAGACGATGCTCAGGCGTTTGAGGATTTCTTCAACGGATTACCTGTTGCCAAGCTCGGAAAAACAACCAAGGGCACAACTCTCAGGATTAACCATGGACAGAAAAACCTCATTGGTCTACCACTTTCAGTGATCAAGGCAAAGTTTCTGACGAAAATCGTTTAACTATCAACAAACCCTAAACCCCGTTAGAAAACCACACTCAGTTTACGCTCATAAGCAATGTTGATTTTGTTGTTATGTATGAATCTTATTTAAAACTGTTATTTTCTAACGGGGTAAACCCCAAACTTTAAACCCTAAGGAAACCCAAAATCAAAAGCACAAATTCAATGGGAGTTGGAGTTTTATGCTTGAAGCTTCTTTAGAATTTAGGATTTAGAGTTTAGGATTTCCGAGCGAAGCGAGGCGTAGCGCTATCGTATTACTGCTATTTTCGTCACATCATTCTCACCGCCACGGGTAAGAAGGACGCAGTAGTATATTCCACTCGTAACTTGTTCACCGTCTTCATCGGTTCCATCCCACATGAATGCGGCACGCGCTGATGTCGGATCCGGGTTTGTGTATCTGCCCGGCATGAGTAAGTCTCGGTCTACGCTCGTGATGAGTCTGCCACCTAAGGAATAGATTCTTAGTTCAACGCTGTGTGCCTGTTCGAGTTTGAATGGTATGTGGGCAACATCGTGTTCACTCAATGTGAATGGATTCGGGTAGGGAGTGAGGAAGCTGTTGCCAGAAACAGGTTCGATCTCTGGAGGAGTGACGTAGAAGGCTGCATAGGCATCTGGCCAGCCATAGCCCATGCTGTCTGAAGGCGCAATGGTCACAGTGTCAGTGCCAGATATCCTCTCGGTGACCGCAGTGGTCGCGAGTGCGTTCTTAATTGAATCGACATTCCAGTTCGGGTGTCCTTCGAGCAAAAGTGCGCAGATGCCAGAGACGAGTGCTGTGGCACCTGAAGTACCAAATGAGTAGAGATACGAGTTCGTTGAATCAGGATTCACAACAACCGGCGCAGCCGAGAGACACACGAACTCGGGCTTGCTCGGAGAATCATCAGGTGTATCTATGTACCCGGAGAACTCCCATCGATTATAGAGTGTATCAATGCCACCTACCGTGATGGCGCCTTCGGCATCACCGGGTACAACAATGCGTGCACCACTGACATTACCGGCAGCAGTGACAACGATCATCCCTCTGTCTGCTGCTCGCGTTGCAGCAACTGATGCGGGAGAGGTCTTACCGTCATAATCATCAGGCCAGGCGTAACCTTCTGTGTAGCCTAGTGAACTGTTGGTGATATCACAGCCCTGCGCTTCACACCACTCGAGTCCAACAACCCACACGTCTTCCTCAACGGGGAATTCATACCCTTCGTCAGGATTTTCTGTTTTTGCCACAACAAATTCCGCACCCGGTGCAACACCGATATAGGTGTTGTGTAGGTAGCCGCCAATGATGCCGAGCATTTCAGTACCGTGTTTGGGGAAGAAGTACTCGGCTTGCCCTGGTGTGTAACCATCAGTTATCGTATCGCCGCGTGTGCAGTAGAATTTCAAAACGTCGGTGTCATTTGTACCGAGTGTGGGAAGGTATGTGAATTCATGCGCGAGTGTATCGGGAGCGCTGAAGCTGCTGCCATTGTCTGATGATGTTGTGAAGAATATTGTACCAGCAGTTTCCCATATGACTGTAATTGTTGCATCGATTTTCGCCACAGAAACCTTACCAGCAGTGAGTAATGTATCAGAGAGACCGATTGGATTGTTAAAGGTGGCACCAAAGTCATTAGATGTGGCAAATACGATTCGTGATTGAGCATCATCTATTTTTTCCTGCCACGCAACACAGATCGTATCACCGGTAACAACAGCATCGACATTCTTGCCAAAGCCGACCAGATTTCTTTCGAATGTCATCGTGGTAAACGGAGCTCTCACGAAAATGACAGAATCGCCAGGAAACGTATGGTAGAAAACACCGAACATAGAGCTGCTCGCGATCGCCAATGGTGATTTGATAGAAGTAGTTGAGACATCAACAGTCTGAGTTGGTGTGAATCCGGATGTTGTACCGGTTTTCAGATACAGTGTACTATCATCAACATAAACAACATAGGTACTATCATTTGCATAGACTGCTGAGGGTTCGAGCCCCGGTGCAAGGAAAGATGATGATACGACCTGGACATCATTGGCGATGTCATACACAAGATATTTAAGGCCAACACGGTCGCGGTAGAAGATAAAGACAGTATCTGTACCGGCAACTGAGAGCTCTCGTGCCCATCGTTGAAGATTTTCCTGCACGCGTTTCATTGGCTGCCAGTTGGCGCCACCATCAAATGACACAGTATACATCACGTCTCGAACTGGCGTTACGTTTTGGATTAGTGTATCACCGGTCACAAATAGTGCAAGTGTGTTATTGGTTTTGTGAAAGACCATGTCGCGGTAAAACCCGTCGCGTTGAGCGAGCGGCGTCTGCTCAACGAATATTTGGTTACCACCAAGAAAATCATACTCAGCAATGATAGTCACAGTATCTAGTGCGGCGTGTTTTCTTCTCAATCCGGTATCAAGAAATCCGATTCTCACGTTTGAGCCGAAGAATCCATCTTCGTGAAGCGGTATAATGTTGAACATATTGAGTTGTCGATAACTGAGGCCGAAAAGCAGTGAATCAAGGGCAACTGCTTCGATATCTTGTGGTTGTTTGAATCTGGCAACAGGCGTGATCTTGTGGACAAAAGCAAGTGCGGCGATATCATCGAGGTCTTCCTGCGCAACCCAGAAGCTCGCCGCATTGAGCCACTTTGATTCATGGATAAGCATTCCACCACGGGCTTCGACTTCACGGATGTAATCTCGCTGTAATGGAAAATCAGCATAGTCAAATACGCCGTTGCGTTTGGCTCGGCGCTCGTATGCTGCGGTCGGCATGTTTTCAATCACTGATTCCAAGACGTCAGTGTATTGTTCTGTGTGTACTCCTTTGTCTGTAAAATAAACCCATGCACGCACATACTCATACATGCGGCAATCTGGATGAATCTTTTGTGCCAATGGTGCTCGATAACCGTACAGGGCACCAAAAATAAGTAACACTTGTAGCATCATTCCTCCTTAAATTTGTGTAACCATTCCAACTATTCAGCTATTCAACCGCATCCCTATCGGGATGCATGCTGTATCTATAATATCTCATAATCAATATTTCTCTTTTTCCTTTTTTTAAACGGCAAAGCGAACAAA
>DAOVBK010000281.1 GCA_030670605.1 Candidatus Stahliibacteriota bacterium | reverse complement strand
TAACGACCGCTGCCTCAGGCAGAGAGGCAATTGGGAAAAACCGAACAGAGGGATTTGATCTCGCCATACTCGATCTCAAAATGCCTGAGATTGATGGCATCGAGACGATGGCGAAGATGAAGGAAATAGACCCTCAGACGTTTTTCTTAATTCTCACTGGTTATGGCACGGTTGAATCCGCAGTTCACGCAATGAAACTCGGTGCGTACGATTATCTCAGCAAGCCAGTGAACCTTGATGAGCTCGAGCTCCTCATTGAGCGTATCCGTTCCGATCAGACCGTGCATGCAGAACTGGAAACACTACGCGAGGAAGTTGCTGAGCAGTTCAAAACCGATTCGTTCGTGGCTGAGAGCAAGGAAATGACAGAGGTATTGCATCTCGTGTCGCGCATTGCAAAGTCTGATGCCACGGTACTCATATCAGGAGAATCAGGTACTGGTAAGGAGATCATGGCACGGCTCATTCATCAAGCGAGTGCACGAAAGCAACAACGCTTCGTACCCATTTCCTGTGCTGCCCTGCCTGAGACATTGCTCGAGAGTGAACTTTTTGGCTATGAACGCGGTGCATTCACTGGCGCAGATAAGAGAAAGATCGGAAAATTCGAACTGGCGCATAGAGGAACTCTCTTCCTCGATGAAATTGGCGATGTGCCACTCAGTACGCAGGTGAAACTGCTGCGCGTGTTACAAGATTTTACGTTCGAACGGCTCGGTAGTACGTCACCAATAAAAGTTGATGTTCGGCTGATATCAGCGACAAATCAGGATCTCAAAAAGAAGATAAAAGAAGGAACGTTTCGCGAAGATTTGTTCTACCGTTTCAATGTCATATCAATGCACCTGCCTGCCCTCAGAGAGAGAAAAGAGGATATAAGACCACTCGTTGAGCATTTCATCAAGAAACTATCAAGCCGCAGTACAAGAAACATAAAAGGCATTTCAAAAACTGCCCTTGATAAACTGCTGCGCTATGATTGGCCTGGTAACATTCGCGAATTGGAGAACATCATCGAACGGGCTATGGTCTTGTGCCGTAGTGACATCATTGATGCGCACGATCTGCCGTTTGAAACACAACCTGTGGCACAATCTAGTGGAGAATTATTGCAGGATGTGGAAAAAGAACACATCGCCGCAGTCTTGAGAAAAGCTGGCTGGAACCTTTCCGAAGCAGCGGAAAAATTGGGCATACATCGCAACACACTGCGGGCGAAGATAAAAGAATACGGCATTGTGAGGGACTAGTGCACCAGTGTATCAGGCTATCAGGAAGAAGGGCATCAGAGTATCAGGACACCAGATTTTTTCTCCTGATATTCTGGTCTCCTGATATTCACATCCTGATCGTCTGATGTCCTGATTGCCAACGCTACGCATATCCACCTACGAACGGTGCAGTGCTTGACATTGGTAGGGTAATCATTATACTAAGAAACATGGATACAAAATACATTTTCGTTACTGGTGGTGTTGTTTCTTCCCTCGGTAAAGGCATCGCAACTTCCTCGATCGGTCGTCTTCTCAAATCATACGGTCTCAAGGTCACACTGCAAAAAATCGATCCGTACATAAATGTTGATCCAGGAACAATGAACCCGTACCAGCATGGCGAAGTGTATGTTACCAAAGATGGTGCGGAGTGTGATCTCGACTTGGGGCATTATGAGCGGTTTTTAAATGATGAACTCACGCGAGATAATAATATAACCACTGGTCAGATATACCACGCAGTGATTACCAAGGAACGTCGTGGGGAATATCTGGGAAAGACAGTTCAGGTTATTCCTCACATAACCGATGAAATCAAGGAAAGAATCAAGAAACTGGCACATGCCAATCATGTTGACGTCATCATAACTGAAATAGGCGGCACAGTTGGCGATATCGAGAGTCAACCGTATCTTGAGGCAGTTCGTCAAATGCGGCTTGACTTCGGTAGAGAAAATACACTCTATATTCACCTTACGCTGGTTCCATATATTAAGGCTGCACGGGAATTTAAGACCAAACCGACACAGCACTCAGTGCGTGAACTGCGGGCAATTGGTATTCAGCCGGACATCCTTTTGTGCCGGAGCGATTCGTGGTTGACGTCCGATGAGCGGAAGAAGATTTCTTTATTCTGCAATGTGCCGCAAGATGCAGTCATCGACGCGGTCGATGTTGAATGCATCTATGAGATTCCATTGATGCTCCGTCAACAGAAGCTCGACCAGCTCATTCTTACTGCCTTTGATATTGAGGCTGGAGAGCCAGACCTTGCCGAGTGGGAACTCTTCGTGCAGAGGGCTAAGTCGCCGGCAAAGACGGTAGAGATCGCGGTGTGCGGGAAATATGTAGAACTTCGGGATGCCTACAAAAGTATCATAGAGGCTCTGTACCATGCTGCAGTGGCAAATGATGCACGCTTAAAAATGAAGTGGATTGATACTGACCGCATTGAAGATGACATCGCGCTCGACAATGCCTTGTCTATGGTTGATGGCGTTCTTGTTCCTGGTGGGTTTGGCATGCGTGGTGTTGAGGGAAAGATCAGAATCGTCAAATATGCGCGGGAACGTAAGAAACCGTTTTTGGGGATTTGTCTTGGCATACAGTGTCTCGTCATCGAGTATGCGAGAAATGTCTGCGGTATGAAGGGTGCGAATTCAACTGAATTCGATGACAACACT
>DAOVBK010000031.1 GCA_030670605.1 Candidatus Stahliibacteriota bacterium | reverse complement strand
GCTCGAGGCAGATGTCACAAATACAGATGAATATGACCGGCTCTTGCGGTACGTCTATGTTGACGGTCTGTTTGTGAATGGAGAACTCATCCGGATGGGGTATGCAGAGACACGGTGTTATCCGCCGGACACGCTGTACAGACGAGAGCTCGAAGCCCTGGAGAAAACAGCCATCCGTAATAGTCGAGGGCTCTGGTCATTTCCTGTTTTCCAGATGCCGGACACAGCATACACACGCACGAAGGTGTATACACCTGGGAAGAATGACGCGGTTTCGTGGCGCTCAGCAGACAAGTATTATGGCCAGGTTAAGACGGTTGAAGGCCTTATTGTCGCGTCCAACAACACCGGCAAGGTCTGTTTTCTCAATTTCCATGAAGACTGGAGAAAATATTTTACCGCGGTCATATTTGCGAGTGATTTTGCTGCATTCCCGCCGCATCCCGAAGAATACTATTTGAATCGTAGGGTCAGGGTACGAGGGTTGATCAAGGAGTACAAGGGAAAGCCAGAGATCATTCTCAAGAGCACATCACAGATTGAGGTGATCGAGTAGCCTATTCACCGATCGTCTGGACAACAATCTGCCGCTGTCGGGGTCGGTTGTCGAATTCGGCGAGAACAACCTGTTGCCACGTTCCAAGAAGCAGCTCGCCATTCTCAAAGGGTATGGTGAGCGATGGCCCCTGAAGTGCTGCACGCAGGTGGCTGAAACCGTTCGCATCACCCCACGTTTCATCATGCGCATAATGTTTTTTCGAGGGCACGAGCTTCTCATAAAGTTCTTGTATGTCGTGAATAAGACCCGGCTCAAACTCGAACGTGGTGATTGCGGCAGTCGAACCAATGTTGAACACCGTCACCATTCCGTTCTTGAGACCTGATTTGTGGAGTGCATGTGAGATCTCTTGTGTGATGTCTATGAGATCTCCGCTTCCTTTTGTTTTTTTCGTGAGCTTATGGTGTATGATTTTCATGGTCATCTCCTTTCGGACGTAAGAAAATCTGTGGAATGTTTTTGTGCGGGTGCTGTACAACGGTTACGTCTGTCTTGTACACATCGTGCAGCACTGATTCGGAGAGAAGTGACTGAGGTGTTCCTTCCGCATAGACAGTTCCTTCATTCATGAGAAGAAGGTGTTCACAGTAAAGACCCGCGAGATTCAGATCGTGATGCACGGTGATCACGGTGAGTCCCTCCGTATTCAACCGTTTAAGCATCTCCATAATGGCATGCTGATGTCTGAGGTCAAGATGACTGGTTGGTTCATCAAGGAGAAGTATTTTCGGCTCCTGTGCTAAGGCACGGGCAAGCACAACGCGCTGGCGTTCACCAGAAGAAAGGGAATTAATCTGTCGTGTGCGGAACTGCAGTGTCTCTGTGTATTCGAGCGCATGTTCTATTGCTTCTCGGTCGGTCCTCTGTTCACGTTGAAACGCGCTGATATATGGATATCGGCCCATGGAGACGATCTCTTCGACCGAAAAATCGGATGCAAAGTATGTCTCCTGTGGTACGAATGCGATGTGCTGGGCGCGTGTTTTTCTCTCCACGGCATTGATACTTTGACCAAACATACACACAATACCGTGCTGGGGTTTGAGTACGCCGCCGAGAATTCGTAAGAGTGTTGATTTCCCCGCGCCATTCGGACCGATGATCGCAAGAAATGCACTGTGCTCGATGGAAACAGATACATCGCATATTACATTTTCCGCATTGTACGCAAAGTGAATGTTGTGTGCTTCGATGACTACCATTCTACTTTCGGTAGATATAAATGAAAAACGGTACGCCGATCAATGATGTGACAACACCGACGGGCAGCTCATAGACGGTTATCGTACGTGCTAGCGTATCAGCGAGGAGCAGGAATGTTGCCCCGAGAATGAAGGAAGCAGGCAAGTTGTATATATGTCGTGGTCCGAACAGGAGCCGTGCAATATGTGGAATGACGAGTCCAACAAAACCGATGGCACCGACGACAGATACGGTCAGCCCAATGATGAGCGAGGTCGTGAAGAAAATAATGATGGAGATTTTCTGGACATCAATGCCGAGTCCGGTCGCGGTTTCTAATCCTTGAGAGATAATGTCGAGTTCTCTGTAGTACCGGTACAAATAGACGACGAGTATAAGCGACATAACGATGAGAAAGATGACAAGAAAGCGATTTGTCGCATTAATGATAATGCCAAGATACCCCATTAAAAGGTAGAGGATTTCATAGAGCTCGCGTCCACCCATGACCATGACGATCATGACCAGTGATGAACACAAGAAACTCATAACGACACCCGCGAGGATCAGCCGGTCCCGCAAAAACCCTCCTTTGCGGCGGGCAATGGTATAGACAAAAAGCCCGACACCGAGTGCACCAACAAAAGCAAAGACCGGGCTAATCGTACCGAATAGAAGAATCCCAATAGAACCGCCAAGCGCAGCACCAGATGCTGAACCGAGGGTGTACGGTTCAACAAGCGGATTGCCAAAAAGACCCTGTAGGATTGCGCCACAGAAGCCCAGTATGCCGCCAGCACAGATACCGAGGATCACGCGGGACAGACGTAATTGCATTATTTCCGCGCTCGGTGCTGCTGGTCCGACAAAAATACCGATCACAATTGCAATGATAAAGACGATAATAATAGGTATGAACTTATTCATGGATACACTTCACAAGTGCGCGAAACCCGTCAACGAGACGGGGACCTGGTCTCATGAGCAGGTCTTCATCGAGGTCAGTATAGATTCTATTGTTCCTGACGGCGGTGATGCGCTGCCATCCCAATCGATCAGCGATGCGTCCCGGGTGTAACACGATGATGATCTCCGGGTTTCGTTTTATGATCGCTTCCTGACCAACAACCGGATACGGTTTCGCGAGATCCGAAAAAATATTCATGCCACCTGCCATCTCGAGCATTTCATTGAGATAGCTCTGTCCGCCGATCGTGACGAGTGGACGTGGTGAGAGCTCTATGTATACCATGGTTGCCGCTCCTGTCGTGTGCGGTCGTATGTTCGTCTGCATGTAACGGACAAGTGATTCTGCCTCAGCATGTCTGTTCAGCAATCGTCCAAATTCAGTGACTTCTGTGTATAGAACACGCAGCGATGTCGGTGAGGAAGTAAAAACCGGTATGTTGAGTTGTTCGAGTTGCTTCTGTATTCTCGACTGTTCCGGAAGATTAATGATGACGAGGCTCGGCTTAAGCGCGATAATTCTTTCGATTGACGGATTCGAAAAATCACCGACCGTGCTCTTTTGCTGCGCGCGTTCAGGAAAATCGCAGAATGTTGTTACGCCGACGAGGGCATCTTCTGCATGGAGCGCGAAGATAATCTCTGTCATTGCTGGTGAGAGCGATACGACGCGCATACCCTCGGAGTGCGTGGTGCGTTCGCACGCGAGCAGAAAAATAACAGACAAGAATATGTATGGGAATAGCTTTGTGTACTTTTTATGCTTCTGTACTCCGTGTGTCCGTCTGCTATCACTGATGGTATGGTGAAACATATCCTTCATAGTGAGAAAGCGTGAGATGACGGTACGAGAAATTGAAAAACAGAAAAAGATACTACTTTCGTTTCCTTTTTGTCTTTTTCTGCTGCTTTTCAATATAGAACTGCCATAGCTCTTCACGGTTCTTCTTCTTGTGTGTTTGGGCAAACGCCTCTACTGTCGCAAGTAGTGTGTACTCATGGTGTCTCATGAGCAGCACGAGTGGACATCCGATCACGAGCACATACGCAACAAGAAGCAGCGAACCGTAGCCAAGCGCAAGCGAAGCGATTAACAGAAGAATACCTACATAGAACTGTGAAATCGTTTTCCTGGTGACGTTTTTGTTATGCAACATCCGTCTTCTGAGTATGACTGAGGCAATGAGTGCGATGAATCCAAATACGTGTACAACGGGATACAATGGTATTTGATTGCTGTGCCACCACACGATTGTCGAAATACCAATGACCAAGGATGAATAGAAAAAGAGCGCAAAAGCCGCTCGGAGAGGCCAGCTATATGCAGGGAGCGGTGCAAAGCCCGTTTGAAAAAACAACCGTTTCTCATAGTATTCGAAACAAAGCCAGATAATGAGCACCAGTGTGTATACGTATGGTATGTGCCAGTTGGAAAAGGGGTTCAATAGATTGTAGAAGAAAAGCGCACTGTACGCACAGATGAAAATGACCCAAATCAGTCTTCGCCAGTGCACACGCATGCGCGTCACCTACTCTCCCTCAAGGGGATAGAATAAATCAAAAAGATTTTTCCCCTGGACATCCGGAACAAGGCACGTATTCGTTTTCTGCACACGTCCCCACAGTGTGTAGCCACTTTCATCCACAAGCTGTGATACGTCTTTGTTTGCCATGTCTGTAACCTTTTGCATTCGTACTGTCCAATCAATGCTATTGATCGTTTCGAAAAGCGTTACTGTATCTGACTGCGGTTGCACAACGACCATACTTGGTGGATAGGCAATCACGTTGACATCTACTCGTTCGGCAATGGTTGACAGTATGAATTCACTGAGGTCCTCGCCGGCAAGGATGAACGTTGTACTGAGGAGCGTGTCGAGGCGGTTTCGGAACGCTGCGACCTTGTTCATTAATACAGTATCTGGTTCGACCTCAAGTGCGGCAATACTTGTATCTGCCAGTTGGCGGTTTTCAACATAAAAGTCGATCCTTCGCGGCGTAGTTTTAATGAAATCGTTGTCAATAAGCCACAAGATATCACTGCGTTGTTTTATGAGGGTGAGCTGTACTTCATCATTGATTGTGAGGCTGTCAGAACCTCTGCGCGCGATGGCAAAGCGTATGCCTTCGTAGTTTTTGATTCCGTACCCGAGGTCTCTTGGTATTGAGAGGTAATGGACGTTGTAGACGAGCGTGTCGCTCATGACATAGTCAATAGGAAACTCATCGAGCAGTGCGAAAAAGCCGAGTTTACCGAGGATGTATCTAAGGATGGGAGGTTCTGTTTCAAGATGTCCGATGACAATACCCTTCATTGCCGGTGTTCCTGATAAGAGAGGTGGTTCACGGTATATATCCTCGTAAAGCGAGCCGAGATAGTAGACTTGGATCTTATCGACCTTCGGTGTGTATTTCTTCGGGCAGTTCAAGAGCAGGGGGATAATAAGTAGTACGCAGAGTAGATACCTCATCATCTATTATAGCGACACGCTATGGAATGTCAACAAATTGCATGGGGTCAAATCTCTAGGGCGTGTTGCCCAAATCGAATTCAGGCATGTGGAATTCTAAAATGTCATTACGAGAAGCGTAGCGACGAAGTAATCTCATGAAATATAATGAGATTGCCACACCCCTACCATTACAATTCTTAATGGTCGGGGTTCGCAATGACAAAAAGGGATTTGAGCAACACGCCCTCTACTTTGAACATCAGTTTTCTCCAAGAGATGCATTGTAGAGGACGCATGCACATGTGGAATAATCGAGGTTTTATCTATTGCGGACAAGTATCAAAGGACAAAGAGGTTTATTGTAAGTGAATGTTCAAAGTAGAGATTTGACCCCACTATGCAGTATTCTGCAGAAACTCGTCGATGCATTCTTTTGCTTCTTTTTCATCTTCTTCTCTTACTAAGACGTCTCCCCATCCTCCTTTCATCATTTTAGGAAGACCATCGAGCCAGCTTGTCTCGTACGCTTTGATGATTGCATCGATGTTCTGACTTTTGAGCATTTCCCGCAGGGTTATTGCAGTGAATTCATCTGGTGCTTTATAGACACGTTTCAGCATGAGAAATTATAGGAATCTTTGCTACGGTGTCAATAGAGCAGCGTACTCGTGATACGAGATACGGGATGCAGGATGCGTGATGCATGATAGATAATCAGCGTATCAGGTTATCAGGAGGTGAATGCCGTTAGAGATACGATCTTCAGTTGCAGGTCTGGAAACATACTATCGTGTTGGGAATGCAGCAGTAATAGTTGGATGTCGTCAGTCTCCAGCGGGGTGAATATCAGGAAACCAGGGTGTCAGGTCAGTCATTACGCGTGTTGGAAATATCGAGCATGCCGAGATGTCCGCCTCTTTTTTGGCGGAAGGGACGAAGTCCCACGGCAATCTCAATTGGCCATATGCCATTAGCGATTAGCCAATTCTACGAATACGAAATACGAGTCACCAGTACGATTTTCTGCGCTCTCTGCGATGATTCTGCGTACTCTGCGTTGTCGAGTTTCCACATCCATTCTTGACTTCTTATTATTTTTTGCGATACTTACTTACGCGTAGACACACAACCATTGTGAGCACATTTGTACGAAAAGGAGGTATGATGAGAACGTTGATAATATGCGTGCTTGTTGGCATAGGTGTGAATGCTGGATTCAGTCAGATTATTGTTGATTGGACAGAAATCCCGCACGACATTGGAACACGGTGGGTAAAAAACTCCCGAAGTACGGTCACTGTGGACCTCGGTACGACCGGCGGTCCGCAGACATGGTATTTTACAACACAACCAATGGGCCCGGAGAATGATACAATAGTCATTGTCGCGCCTTCATCATCACCATTCATTGATTCATTCACGAATGTGAATCTTGTCTATATGCAGCAGGAGCTGACCGATATTATCTATCAGCACTATGGTCTTTATGCTGATGCAATGATATCACTGGGCCTTGGTGGAACCGCAATGGGCGATCTGTGGTTGTGGAAGTATGTACCGCCAGATTCGGCGCCATTGCCCATACAGTATGGAGACAGCCGCCATTTTGGTTTTCACTATACGATTGAAGATGGCGGTGTAGATTCGGTAACATACGAGCACTACGGCTGGCAGGTTTGTGATGCATTCGGTACTGTTACTATACCGTATAATACATTTGACTGCCTGCGTGTCTGTGATTTTGACACCTGCGTTATGACGATGTTCGTTGCCGGGTACCCCATATTTTTCGATACGACGACACACATAAGCCACGCGTTTGTTGCAGAAAACTATGATGGTGTTGTGTGTGTGCTTAGTCTTCCGGACGAGACGAATCAACACTTCACTTCAGCACAATCGCTTGAACGTCTTGTTGATTTCTCGACTGGCATTCAAGAAGTGGACGATGTAGTTATGCCTTCGCTCCTGCATTATCCAACGCCATTCTCCGACCACGTCACGATTACTTATACGCTTAATAGGGCGAGCTCCATCAGTGTTCACATATACAATGCAATCGGTGAACTCGTCAGAACGTTTTCTGGTATGCAGCCAGCCGGCACGCACACAATCCTGTGGGACGGCACCGATGAACATGGGCATCCTCTGCCCGGTGGCATCTATGTGTATCGTGCGGTTACTGATGTATCGTCCCGCGTTGGTAAGATGCTTCTTGTGCGTTAGCGGCACGCATGCGTTTCCAGTCAAAGAGCTTTTCGTTATGGTGATAAAAGACGCAGTTGCTGTTGTGCTTGAGAAAAATGGAACGTTCCTTCTCATCAAGCGAGCAAAAAAGGGCCAAGCCGAGGATTACTGGTGTCCCATAACCGGCGCTGTCGAGCCCGGCGAGACGCAAGCTGAGGCCGTCATGCGCGAGGCACGGGAAGAAATGGGTTTGAACGTGCGTCCGGTCAAGAAGATGTGGCAGTGCTACACTGAAGATAAGCAATATCTCATACACTGGTGGTATGCTGAGCAACTGAATACTGTGGTGACACCAAATCCAGAAGAAGTAAAGGAATACCGGTGGGTGAGGTTCGAGGATATGCAGAAGCTCGGTAAGATGTTTACGGCAGATCTATCCTTTTTCAAAAAGAGTGCGGATGGCAGCATGTAGAATACCATCCGCGCGTGTCTTTAGTTTGACTTTTTATTTTATTTGCAAAAGCGGTATGAAGCTTTTGTCAAATGGTGAGATGACAATTGTATTGTTCGGTGACTGATAGAGGCTCTTGAGGTTATCCAGATACTTCCATGAAAGATATGCCCGTCCGCGCTCGCCAATAAGTGATTGTGCAATGATCCGCTGCGCTGCCGCAATTCCTCCTGCCTCGATTTCCTTCCGCTCTGCTTCCTTATTTTCTTTGAGGAGCACGAATTCCATCTTCTGCGCATCTTGTTCTGCTTCGACTTTCGCTTCAATTGCATCTCTAACCTTTGCTGGTAAGCTAATATTTCGCAACAGTACTTTCTCGAGCACAATACCGCGTCCCTCATAATCCTCTTGAAGCTCTTTGGTGATTTCTGTTTGTACTTCTTCCCGTTTTTCTGAATAGATTGCAACTGCCGGGTATTTTACGGTCGTGTTCCTGATTGCCGTGCGTGCTGCTGGTCTGACAATTTTGATGACGTAATCCTTTCCGATTTTCTGAAAGACGTTTGCTGCTTCCGTTGCCATAAGATGATACCAGACCGTGAGGTCCATCTTGACTTCCAGCCCGTCCTTAGTGAGCGACATAATGGCATCATCACCGTATCGCTGTCCTTCCTGAGGTGCAACTGACATCGTATACGCCTGCGTCCTGATGCTCATTATCTCAAGATTCACAAATGGGTTAACCACGTTCAAACCTTCGGACAGCGTTGATTGTGTGAGTACTTTGCCAAAGAGTATTTGCACACCGACTGAGCCAGGTGGTACGATGCGGATGAGTGATGCGATAATCAGTACGATTGCCAGTACAGCACCGCCAAAGGTACCAAGCGAACGGACTCTGAGTTTGTCTTGCATACGTAGGTCTTCAGGTCTTACCTTATAGGTCGCCCGGAACACGAAGAGGGCGACGATAAGAAGTAAACCAAGTATAAACATACAAAACCTCCTTCTGTGTATATTGACTATTTCTTCTTGATGAGCTGTGCGAGATCACCATCATACATGTTTTTGCCAACCTTTTGGTGAAAATATCTCTCGATGCCGGCAAACATGGTTCGTACCCGCATATCAAGGCACTCGAGGTCAAGATAACGGGCATTGACAATGAGATCTATGAACTCATCAAAACCATCGGGTTTTACGGAAAAACTTCGTGCCTGTGTTATGAATGAACCGAGCGTCGTATACGGTTTCGCATTCATGAATGCGAGCAGTTTGAGCGTCTGCATCGTAGCGTCAGCCAACACCGGCAAGAGATTCTCCTTGTTCTTCTTGTGTATTGCAGAAAACAGTTTGCCAAATGATTCTTGGACTTCGAAGAGCTGATTATGTGCACAGCTCAAGCACTTCTGTGACAGTGTTCTTACTTCATATTTCTGTACTTCCTTGATGAATCGAGTATTCAGAAGCGGTAGTAGCGTGTCTGACCCGGAGAGAAACCAGTGAGGGTTTGGTTCGAGAACGTGCTGGTAGTACTCATTTTCAGTCACAAACGCTATATCGATAAGCACCCCCTTGTATATTTTACCAACTCCGCGTGGCAGAGCTGTTGTATCCTTCACAAAGACCATCAATTCGATGTCAGAATAATCAGTATCGTCATTACGGGCAAAGGAGCCATCGGCGGCAATCGCAATGAGATTATCGCCAAGCTCCATTTTTAGCTGTGGAATAATGAGGTCATCAATGATCGTCTTGCGTTGTGCATGTGTATATTTTTTCAGACCAATGAACTCGTTTTTCTTCTGGATGTTGTTCACTTAGATCTATCGTGGGACGTTTTCAATATTTCAAAGGTAAGGTCATCATAGGTCAGGCCAATCGCCTGGGCTTCAAGCGGAAGATTTGATCCCATGAGCAGACCAGGGATAGTATTGACCTCGAGTGCGTAGGGATTGTGATTTTTGTCGAGAACAAAATCGACACGCGAAAATCCATGCGCACCGATTGCTTGATGGGCAGTGAGCGCATAGTCCTGCAATCTCTGGTACTTACGGGAAGAAATACGGGCAGGCACAACATATTCTGTCATACCTTCGGTGTACTTTGATTTATAGTCGTAGAATTTTCTCTTTTTTGGAGCTATCTCAAGAACCGGCAGGGGTATGCCACTGAGAATACCACATGTTGCCATCATGCCGGGGATGTATTTTTCGAAGAACACGTCTCCATACGTTCCCTGCGTCCGTTTTGCTGCCTTTTCTGCTTCTTTTCGTGACGTTGCGATGGTGACACCGACACTTGAACCTTCGGCGTGCGGTTTGATAACGATCGGTAGGCCTAGATTTCGTACAGCCGCTGTAACGCTCATGTCTGTTCCGTAGCAGTACGGTGGGGTTGCCACGCCACGTACCTCAAACAATTGCTTTGTAATTATTTTATTCATTCCAATAGATGAACCGAGTACACCAGAACCGGTATAGGGAATCCCGAGGAATTCAAGAATACCTTGAACAGT
>DAOVBK010000097.1 GCA_030670605.1 Candidatus Stahliibacteriota bacterium | reverse complement strand
AATTTGCCATTCACAACCTTCTCGACGATTTCTGGTGGTTTCTTGAGATCTTTGACCATGCTTGCGTATATTTCCTTTTCTCGTTCAATGACCTCTGCAGAGAGTTCTTCACGACTGACAGCAATTGGCTCACTCGCTGCGATTTGTAGTGCGATATCGTGGACAAAACGTTTGAATTCCTGGGTACGGGCGACAAAATCTGTTTCGCAGTTCACCTCAACAAGAACGCCGAGGCGATCACCAGGGTGAATGTATGCGTCGATGATTCCCTCTTTTGTTATCCTGCCAACTTTCTTGGCAGCAAGTGCGAGTCCTTTTTTCCGTAACGTATCGACGGCTTTCTCGATATCGCCATCAGCCTCCGTAAGGGCGCTTTTACATTCAACAATACCTGCACCAGTACGCGCTCTCAGTTCTCTCACCCTCTCAAGATTCATGCTCTTCCTTTTCCTCTTCTGTTTCAAATCCCTTTCTTCCTTCAACAACAGCATCAGCGACAAGCCGTGTGATGAGGGCAATTGAACGTATCGAATCATCATTGGCAGGTATTGGATACGTGACCTCAGTGGGGTCCACGTTTGTATCGACAATAGCAACGACAGGTATTTCTTTTCTTTTCGCTTCATGAAAGGCAGTCACATCTTTCTTGATATCGGCAAGGAACACAAGGCCAGGAAGACGATCCATGTCCTTGACACCGCCAAAATACTTCAAGAGTTTTTGATATTTCCTTTCAAGACGGGAGAGTTCTTTCTTGGATTTTAGTTGCCAGCGTCCATCTTCTTTCATCTGTTCAAACTCTCGCAATCGGTGTACACTCTGATTCAAAATATCGAAATTGGTCAGCAATCCTCCAAGCCATCGTTCGGTGACATAAAAGACGCCAGCACGTTGTGCTTCTTCTTTGATGATTTCTCTTGCCTGTTTCTTTGTACCGACAAAGAGAATTCCTTTTCCTCGTTCTGCAACATCGACCGTTGCCTTGTGTGCGCGTTTTATCGATTCAAATGTCTGGCGAAGGTCGATTATGTGAACACCATTTCTTTTGCCAAAAATAAACTTCTCCATTTTCGGGTTCCAGCGCTTCGTGCGATGACCAAAGTGTACGCCAGCAGCTATCAGGTCTTGCATTTTCACAAGTTCCAAATGACCTCCTTATCGTTTGGAGAACTGGAATCTTTTTCTTCTTTTTGCCAAACCATATTTCATGCGCTCTTTTTCTCGTGGATCACGTTTCAGTAATCCAGCACTCTTGAGCGGTGCCCTCAGATCAGCATTGTATGCAACCAGTGCCCTCGCAATACCATGACACACAGCACCTGCTTGCCCTGAGATGCCACCACCAAGCACTCTGACCTTGATATCAACACTGCCCGTGACACCGGCGGTCTTCAACGGTAAATGCACAATATCGACAAGGTCCTGTCTTCCGAAATATCTCAGGGGACTGTGACTATTGATTTTCAACATACCAGTGCCGGATTTCAGCATTACTTTGGCACGTGCCCGTTTTCGAGAACCAGTGATAACGTCCATACATCCTCCTCGCTATATTTTTGACAGATCGATCTGTGCCGGCATTTGTGCCGTATGCGGGTGGTCTGGTGACGTGTACAGTTTCAGTCGCTTCATGCGTGGTGCTCTGAGCCTATTCTTCGGCAGCATGCCATTTACCGCATGGGCCAGAACCTTTTCTGGTTGTTTCTGCAACAGTGATTCAAGGTTGATACGCTTGAGTCCACCTGGGTAGAAACTGTGCGAATAGTAGATTTTATCCTTCATTTTCTTGCCGGTGACGCGAAATTTATCTGCATTCACCACGACAACAAAATCTCCGCAATCAACATGAGGCGTGTACTGTGGTTTGTGCTTACCGATGAGGACACGGGCAATTCGTGTGGCCAAGCGGCCGAGGACCTTGTCCGAAGCATCGACAACATACCACGTACGTACAACCTCACCTTTTTTCAGTACTTTCGTAACCATAGTCGGATATTATAACTATTTTGATGGTGATGTCAACAGCAGAAAAGTGGATGCCGTAGGGCATCGTCATCAGGGGATGTGTTGTAGAAACGAAGGGTCATTATCCCGTAGTGGTCGAGCTTGCTCGACATATGAGTCATATCGTCCGATCGTCGGATAGTCTAATAGTCAGATTGATGAAATGACGATAGGACAATAGGACTATAGGACAATCAGACTAATAGAATCGTCCATGTACCTGGTAACGATCTGTTGACCATGGACAGAAATCAGTGTGCGTGAGCCCAGTTCTGGCCTATGCCGAGGGCGACCCGTAATGGTATGCTGAGCTCGATGATATTTTCCATGCTTTCCTTGATGAGCTGCTGTGCTTCCTTGATGCGTGCATTCTCGATCTCGAATACCAGTTCGTCATGGATTGACAAGAGTAATCCACGGTGAAATCCTCGTTCCTGGAGTTTCCTTTCTACGTCGATCATGGCCAGTTTGATAAGGTCGGCTGCACTTCCCTGGATTGGTGTATTGATGGCAGCCCGCTTGGTGAATTCCCGGACCGCATGGTTACGGGAGTGTATATCTGGTAATGGACGCCTCCTGCCAAACAGCGTCTCCGCATATCCCTTTTCTTCGGCAGATGCAACAACATCCTCCCGCCATGCCGCCACATCAGGGTATAGGTCATAGTACGATTGGATGAACTGCATAGCCTGCTCAACCGGTATGTCGAGGCCCTTGGCGAGACCGTAATTACTCATTCCATAGATGAGACCATAGTTGACGACTTTTGCCATTCTACGGTTGTCATCAGTAACAGAAGACTCCGGGACATCATACATGAGTGCCGCAGTATGGAGGTGGATATCCTTATCGTGTTTGAATGCATCCACAAGATTCTTGTCGCGTGTTATGTGTGCGAGAAGCCGAAGCTCGATTTGAGAGTAATCTGCAGAGATGAGCGAGAATCCATTCTCAGCGACAAACCCATTTCTGATCCGCTTTCCGACCGCTGTTCGCACCGGTACATTCTGAATATTGGGTTTTTGCGAAGATAATCGGCCTGTGGCTGTTCCTGTTTGATTGTACGATGTGTGAATACGACCATCACGCGCGTGCGCTATCAGAGGATCAATATACGTTGAATGTATTTTTGCGAGTTCTCGGTATGTGAGTACATGCTTTGGTAATGGGTGAGTGCTACCGAGTTGCTGAAGGACATCAACGTTCGTTGAATAATGCTTCTTACCGCGCTTTACCGGGTGTAGTTTCAGATCGTGAAAGAGTATCTGCGCGAGCTGCTTTGGCGAGTTGATGTTGAATTGTCTTCCGGCGAGTTTATAGATTTTTTTCTCGAGCGCTGCAATATCATGTTCGATCTCTGCACCGAGTTTCTTGAAGTACGTTGTATCGATCTTGATGCCTCGTTCCTCCATCCGTGCTAAGACAGAGATGAGCGGCTGTTCGATTGTATGATACAGTTCTTCTTCGCCTGCTTCACGGAGAAGCTGTGTGAGCTGTCCATGAAGCTGAAAAGAATAGTGAGCATTCGCAACCGGTGTTATCTCAGCATAATCGTGCAGATAATGGAGTACAATATCTTTGAGCGTGTATGCCTTCTTATTTGGATCACACAACCATGCCGCGATTTTGACATCAAAAAATGGTGGTGTCATTGTGATTTCCTTGAGATATTCCTTTATGTCATAGCCGACTTTCGTGATGCTTTGGTCACCGAGGAGCTGGGAACAGCCCTTGAGCGGTATCGTGTACACAACACCTTTTGCTGTACACACATGTGCCATATCGCCTTCAAGAGCAATGCCAACAGCGGCACCGATGTTCATTTCAGAGAGCGTTTCTACCCGCTTTGCGCTGAGCGTCGAACGTTGTGTTACTGCCATGTTCTTGATGTACGAGTGGAATTCGAGATCAAGGAGAAGCGACATAAGGTGTTCGGTGTCGGGTTCTTTGACAATGAAGTCGGCCGTTGTGATTTTCATGGGCACATTGCATTCAAGAATGATGAGTTTGCGGGAGAGGAGTGCTTTCTGTTTGTGCTCGATCAATCGCTTGTCATTTTCCAATGCATCTTCAAAGCGGTCGTATTTTTTTAGTATTTCGCGCGCTCGCTTTGGCCCAATGCCTGGCACACCAGGTACATTATCAATGGCATCGCCGGTCAACGCCAGAAATTCAGCAACCCGTTCCGGTGGCGTACCGAATTTTCTCGTGACGCGGTCGCGGTCATAGACAGTATCCTGATACGCATCGTACACAAATAGATTGTCCTGCACTAACTGTAGCAAGTCCTTATCAGAAGTCACAATGTATACTTCACCTTCGTTTCTCAACCGTAATGCACATGTTGCGAGGACGTCGTCTGCTTCGTAACCTTCCTGTTCAAAACAGGGCACACCGAGGTACTGCGACAGTTCTTTTGACTTTTCGATTTGAAAGGGAATATCGGCAGGAGGTGGTGGTCGAGTCGCCTTGTATTCTTTGTAGACAGCATCTCGGAATGTTTCACCAGGCGCATCAAAAATCAGACACATGTACTTTGATCGAAATCGATTTTTGATTTTTTCGAGCGTGTTGAGAAATCCGAAAATACCAGAGGTGTTTTCTCCTTTTGAATTTTTAAGAGGGTTATGTATGAATGCGAAATAGGAACGGAATATGATGGAGTGCGCATCGATGAGGATGAACTTCCTGAGCATTGCTAATTATATGGACATTGACATGGTACGCAAGGAATATAAAACGAGTAATTGCCCTAATATATTCAGTTATCTTGAGATCATTACGTTCGCACGGCATGGAAGTTGGGTCAGGGTGAGGAAGCTGGAATTGACGTCTCCAGCATCCTAACCTTAACCTAACTACCTTGTGGAAGATCCAAGCCCCAGGTACCAAATCCCAAACCACCTAAAGAAAGCACCCTCACCTTTACCCCGTTAGAAGCAATTCGGAGGACAGTAGCTCACCGCAGGCATTAAAAAAGTGAGTTAGCCCTGCTTCCACTGCTGTTCGAACGTGCGGCTTCTAACGGGGTGAATCCTCTCCTCCTCCTGAGGCGGACACAGCTCTGCAGGGAGAGGAATTTGGGCCTTTTGATTTTGGCATTCATCCCGTTAGAGAACAACAAAATTCTGTTTGTGAGTCATAAAAGCAGTGCAGATATCTATGTGCTTGTGCGACCAAATAGTGGTTTTCTCTAACGGGATTCATTTGGCATTTGTCATTTATCAGATGTCCTGGTTTCCTGAAATTCACCACGTTAGAGACTGACGACATCCAACTATTACTGCTGCATTCCCAACACGATAGTATATTGCCAGATCTGTAACTGAAGATTGTGTCTCTAACGGGGTCCACCCCCTGATAACCTGATACTCTGATTATCTATCATGTATCTCGTATCCCGCATCCCGTATTTCGTATCACGAATACGACCTACGAGCAACGAGTACGAAATGGCTATTGACAACTATCACAGCGTGTATAATATCACTTAGTGTCTTTTCCTAAAAAAATATTCGCCATTGTCAATCCGCATGCTGCACATGGTCAAGCTGGCAGACTGTGGCCCCGTATGCTTATGCGCTTGCAGAGCCGCCGTGTTCGCATTGTCGCGCGCTTGACCGAAAGGCGGTGGCATGCCTTTCACCTTACCCGGGAAGCACTTCACAGTGGTGCACATCTTGTCGTCAGTGTTGGCGGCGAGGGCACACTGAATGAAGTCGTTAATGGTTTGTTCCAGCATCAACAGTCACACCTGCCCGAGCTTGCGATGATACCGATTGGAACAGGTACTGATCTCTTACGGACACTGCACATTCCGAAAGAACATGGCACTATTGTTGACATGCTTGAGAGAGGTAAGACAAAACTCGTCGATGTTGGCAAGATCGTCCTTAAAAACCGTCGCCGGCAATGGCAGCGTTTTTTCATAAATGCATGCGATGCTGGACTCGGTGGTAGCGTTGTGAGTATTGCAAACAGTGCACTGAAGCACCTTGGCGGGTTTTTGACCTTCCTGGTCTCGAGCTTTGTTGCGCTCGCGACGTTCAAACCCGTGCATATGGAAATATGGGTGGATGGTGTGTGTATTGATAGTGGTAGCATGACTATTGTTGGTGCATTGAATGGGCAGTTCTTTGGTGGCGGTATGCATGCTGCACCGATGGCACAGATTGATGATGGCGTGTTGGAATACATTTACGTCAAGACTACAAATATATTCAA
>DAOVBK010000287.1 GCA_030670605.1 Candidatus Stahliibacteriota bacterium | reverse complement strand
GTCCGTGGTGACAACGCACAATGGGACTGGGGCGACTACTCGCGGCTTGAAAAAGCAGAAGTAACACTCGGTATTGAAGAAGCCGAGGAATTCGAGGTAGGGCAACAGGCGATGAGTTTATCGTTGAGTCCGAATCCATTCACCAATAAAACAGATATCACTTTCTCAGTAGGCAGTAAGCAGTACGCAGTAAGCAGTGTTAACATTTACGATGCTGCAGGTTCGCTAGTTCGACAATGGGACGATCAGACGATACGACGATCAGACCAATTAACATGGGTTGGTGATGATGATGCGGGCCGTCCTGTCCCGGCGGGTGTTTATTTTGTCCAGCTGATAGTTGGTGATTATTCGTTGGTCAAGAAAGCGACACTCTTGAAATAACGATAGTAGAGAAGACGTAGGGTTTTTTTTAGGATTTGAGTAGTCTTCTTACGTAATCCTTCACTTCGCTTACGCCGAGGAGCAAACAGACAGCGTAACATACAACAAGCGCAGCAACGCCGCTCGTCAGCAGTGCTATTGCATAACTGAGAAATGAGGGTTCCAGGGCGCTTTCAAGGACGCCGTGGAGGAGTATGCCACACACACCAGCAATGGTTGCTGCGATAATCAACCGAACAAAATATGATAACAGCGGTCTTATCGTAAACGTACCAATTTTGCGCGGGAGCAAAGCAAACAGAATTGCGATATTGATACACGATGCTACAGTCGTGGATAGAGGAAAGGCGCGATAACCTATGATCCGCATCAGAATGAGATTCATTACAATGTGAATCGCGACAGAGATAAAACTTGCATACATGGGAGTTTTTGTATCTTTGTACGCATAATACACTGCTGCAACATTGCGGATACCAGCCATGAAAGGAATGCCGATAACATACAATATCAATACCTGCACTGTTGCTGAGGTATCAAACGCAGTGAACTTCCCGCGTTCAAAGATAAGGCGTGTGATCGGATGTGACAAAAAAGCGATAATAACAGCACTTGATACGGTCAAGAAAAAAACAAGTTTCAGAGAATCGAAGAGTGTAGATCGCAGCTGGTCATACTGTTTTTCGGCTACGAATTGTGAAAACGTGGGCAAGGTAACCGTTCCCACCGCGATACCGAATAGCCCGAGTGGTAAATGCATGACGCGAAATGCATAGTTGAGCCACGTCAGGCTTCGTTCTTGAAGAAATGAGATGAGTAGGGTATCAACAAATATGTTGATACGTGAGGCAGCGAGACCGAGTGCCACCGGCAAGAAAAGCACAAGGATTTTTCTCACCTGAGGATCGTTGAAATTCAGATAGAGCTTGTAGCGAAATCCTCTTTTGTAGAGCATTGGGATTTGTATGAGGAATTGTATTAATCCTCCACAGAGAACACCGATTGCCATACCGAAAATAGGGTTTGTACCGATATGCACGAGGTATACATAGAGCAAAAGTGGGATAGCGATTGATACAACATTGAAAAAGGCAGGTGCGACTGCTGGTACAAAGAACTCACGTTCTGTATTAAGATATCCCATTGCCCATGCTGCGAGGCTGACAAAGAGAAGAAAAGGAAACATGACGGCAGTGAGATGGGCGGTAAGTGACAGTTTGTTTGGCACTGCTCCAAAACCAAATGCGATTGCCTTGACGAAAATCGGTGACAGGAGTATCCCGAGAGCAACAACACCGCTGACAATGAGAAGAAGAATATTAAAAATATTGCTCGCAAGAAGGTTCTGCTGTTCTTTACTTTTTTGTTTCTGTGTGGTGAGGATCGGGATGAAGGCGGCTGATAGCGATGTTTCAGCAAAGAGATCACGGAAAAGATTCGGGATGCGGAACGCTGCATTGAATGCATCAGTGGAGAATCCCGCGCCGAAAAGAAAAGCAAATACGGACTCGCGTACCAGGCCGAGAACCCGGCTGATCGCGGTGCCAATCGTGAATGCCCGTACACCGCGTGTGATGTCCGGCATGATAGATTATAGCAAATTCACTAATACTGTCAATGGAGTTAAATCTCAACATTTAACAATTATGGCAAGATATGACACGACGAATACGCGGTATGTTTCACAGCGCATGCGTTCGAATTCCCTGCGGGGGCAATGTACATAAGGATGCTTCTATCAGGGGTAGCATTTTGTATATTTTTCTGGTTTAGCATGACACCTGGAACGTCGATAGAAGAATCAGGATGATTTTGTCAAATGTTGAGATTTGACCCCTGGGCATTTTGTTGACTTTCGCTTGACAATAGATATAATAACGACACGAAAGGGAGGTTATATGGCAGTAAAAGCAGCTATTAATGGTTTTGGGAGAATTGGCCGTCTCGTTTTCAGAGCTGGATATAAACGCAAATCATTTGAATTCGTTGCTGTCAATGATATCACGGATGCCAAAACACTGGCACACCTGCTCAAGTATGACTCTGTGCACGGCATATTCGATGCAGATGTTAAGGCAACCGATAATGCAATCATTGTTGATGGTAAAGAATACCGGGTTTTCTCAGAGAAGGACCCTTCGAATCTTCCGTGGAAAGACCTCGGCATTGATTGCGTTGTTGAGGCATCTGGTAAGTTCAGAGATTATGACAAGGCAGAACTGCACCTGAAGGCTGGAGCCAAGAGGGTCATTCTGACT
>DAOVBK010000269.1 GCA_030670605.1 Candidatus Stahliibacteriota bacterium | reverse complement strand
CGCCTTTTTTGCACCTTTTGATGCGGCCTCCATGACGCCTGCCATGCCACCGGTGATCAAAATCGCGCCCTGTTGTGCGATCAGTTCACCGACCTTTTCAGCGAGCGCGAGACTCTGTGCATCGGGTTCTGAACCACCAATGACCGCAATTATTTTCTTTTTTTTCACCAATGTCTAACCTCTAATGCTAAGATCAACACCCCCTCCTTAATCCTCCCCTCCGCCTGAGGCGGACAAGCCTCCACAGGGGGAGGAAAGTGGCTGGCAGGATACAGGGCTGAGGGCTTAGGAAACAAAAGAATCTTTTTTCTCCCTGTGCCCTGTGTTTCCTGTGCTTAATCTGTTGATTCCTGTTCCCTATCTATCGGGGCGGTGGGATTTGAACCCACGACCTCATGGTCCCGAACCATGCGCGCTAAACCGCTGCGCTACGCCCCGTTATTTGTCCCACCCTTCTTTACCGACAAGCGGCACAAATGTGCAGCCAAAATGTTCTTGTCGGTAAATTCTTCCTTTGTGTTTCTTGACGACATTGAGGATTTGAGAAAACTCGTCGCCAACTGGAATGACCAGCCGTCCTTTCTCCGCGAGTTGTGCGATAAGGGCATTCGGAATTTCTGGTGCGCCCGCAGTGACAATGATACCGTCATACGGTGCATACTCTGCCCACCCAATGCTTCCATCTCCAACCATGAGATTGGCATTCTTGAGTCCGAGCCGTTTCAGTGTTTGCCGTACCTGCGTTGTGAGTGCTGATATGCGTTCGATTGAATACACTCGGTCACACAGAAACGCAAGGATAGCAGTCTGATAGCCAGAACCTGTTCCGATTTCGAGGACCTTTTCAGTACCTTTGAGTTCCAGAAGTTCAGTCATTGCTGCGACCATGTAGGGTTGAGAAATCGTTTGTCCGTGTCCAATGGGAAGTGGATAGTCATTGTACGCTTGGTGCTGGTATGATGTATCGACAAAGAGATGCCGAGGCACTGCGGTCATTGCCTCAATGACACGCACATCCTCTACGCCCCGTGGGATGATCTGTTCCTTAACCATTCGTTCTCGTTCATATTTCCACTGAGCGACACGTATCATTACCCTACAAGAGTATTGAAAACGTTACAAAAGTCAATAATTAAGGCTAAAAAGAGATGGTTATTTAAACAGTGAGAGCGGCATGTCGGAAAAGCAGCTATCCTGCTCTTCAAGATCGGCTAAAAAGAGTCTGTCTTTCCATCCTATTCTTTTCTTTCTGATCATGGATGCCAGTTTGTTGAAATTCTCATAGTGTTTACTGATCCTGTGTTCCGCGTAGTCACGTGCGCTCCAGGTTGATATGAGGAACTGCCAATCTGATGCCTGGAGCAGGAGCAGTTCACGGCTCAGTTGCTGCAATGCCGCGATTTTGGTGTTGCTGCGTGAATGCTTGTATTTATCGTACAATGCATAAAACGTATCTTCTGCTTCATACACTCGCTGCCACGTCCACTCTGTCCACTGATTCAGCCATATGTAATGATAACCTCCTTCTCCCCATGAACCCTCAGGTAGGGTGATAATTCTATCCGGGTTTGCTTGCTCAACGATTGTGCTGCCGGTTGCCAGTTCAATGTCCTTTTCTTGTTCCATGTACTGCAATACATACGAAAGCCAACGTGGTCCCTCGAACCACCAGTGTCCGAAAAGCTCAGTATCGAATGGTGTGCAGATATATGCGCATGTTTTGTGCTTCCTGTAATACGTACGCGCAACTTCTTTGACGAGCGAAACGAAATGGCGCGCATGTTCCTTGATTTTCCGCTCAACATGAGCGGGTTCATACACTTCTTTGAGGGCAAGGTCGAGCTTCGGATTGGTTACTCTCCAGTAACGCATACCACTGGGGAATCGCTTCTTGTGAAAATCAAGATAGTACGCGTCGCCTGGATATCCCGCCTCTCCACTCCACACCTGGAGCGCCGTTTTCGGATCACGAGTTAATAACGCGACAGGTTCTGTGTTAGGATTGGACGCAACAAGATAGAGCTCTTGCGGTCGTTTGTGGTAGTCTTTTTTGGCCCTGATAATCGTTTTCCGGTACTGTTTCCATAGATTCTTGAGTGCCTTGAAACGTGCCAGGTACACACCGATTGCCTTGCCGCCCTGGAGAAGGTGCGCATCAATAACAAAATACTTGATATGATTTTTGCTCAGGAATTCATCAACTCCCTTTCTGCGGACGGCTGTGTGGTCATGACCGACGGGTGCTTTCCATGTGTATGGTGGACGGTAGGCGCATTCAGGAAGCCAGATACCACACGGCGGTCGTCCAAAATTCTTTTGATAGACGTGAACACCGAGTTCGATCTGCGCTTTGACCGAGCGGTCGTGCTTCAAGAGGGGAAGATAGCCGTGCGTTGCCGCCGATGTGATGATCTCTATACAGTTCTTGTTCTGGAGGTTCTTGAATGCAGCGATAAGATCTTTCTTGAATCTTCTATGAAAGAGTGTTTTCGTACGGCTGTAATATGCAAACCACATCTGCGCGACCCGCAAAAAATCCTTCTCGCCCGTGCGCGAAAATTCTCGCATGTCTTTTCGCGCCGCTTTGATTTTATGCGTGAGATAGTACTCGAATTCTTTGGCAAAGTGACGTGACCGTAACTGCTCTTGCAGAATCGGGGTTATGCCGATAGTAAGCTGAGGATGATATCCCTTAGCCATGAGCATGTGCAGTTGTTCGAGTATTGGTATGTAACACTCAGCGGTTGCTTCGTTGAGCCAGTCTGTGCCGTGTGGCCATCTGCCATGGCCAAGTACCCATGGGATGTGCGAATGAAGAACAAGGGTGAAGTATCCTCGGACCAT
>DAOVBK010000139.1 GCA_030670605.1 Candidatus Stahliibacteriota bacterium | reverse complement strand
ACAACCGGCGCTTCAGGTATTTCCTCTTCTTGCGGAACTTCCTCAACCTTCTCACTTTCTTCAGCAGCTGCCTCGGGTGCTGGTTTTTGCGCAAGCGTCTCTCTGAGTTTGCCCTGTTTGCTCTCTATCTCCTTTGCTTCTTTGCGTAATTCTTCACCTTCCTCTTTCTTGCCAACCTTCTCGTATATTGCGGAGATCGTCTCGAGAATCTTGGGGTTATTGGGAACGAGTTCTTTGATCATGTTGTAGGTTTCGAGTACCGTATCCATATCGTTCTCTTTCATTTTGCGTTCGGCGTACTCGAGGAAGTAATTTGCTGCCTCACCACGCTGGTCTAATTCTTTGTGGAGATGGCCGAGCAGTTCGTAAACGTCAGCACGTTCTTTATCGATCCGTAAGATTTTCTTGCACAAAGCAATTGCATTCGGAAAATACGTTTCGTCCTTGAAGACGCGCGCACCCTTTTCGTAGATTTTGAGCGCCCTGTCTTTACGGTTGATCTTAATATACAAATCACCGAGTTTGTTATACAGTGATCCTTCAGCGGAGAATTCTTTAATCGCTTTTTCCAGCTCGGCAACGGCATTCTTGATATCGCCTTTTGCTTCGAGCTCTGCGATTTTTCTCTTTACGTCTGCAAGTTGCGCCATTATTCAGACTTTAGTCCTAAGTTGTTGATGACTCTTTCCATAATCGATGCATCAACGTGTTTCTTGTTCTGTACATACCCTTCCAAAAGTGCATTATCGCACATGATGTTCACGAGACGGGGTCGTCCTTTTGAATAACGACAGACCAGATCTATCGCTTCAGGAAAAAAGATATCACGGGTTGCACCAGCTATGCTCAGACGGTGTTTAATATATGACTTTACCGTATCAGTGCCCATGGAGCGGAGCTTCACCTTCACAGCAACACGTTGATTCAACGCACGGTTCTCAGCAATGCGTGGTTCAAGCTCCGGTAACCCACTGAGGATAAATGAAATGAGCCGTGTATCAGCAATTTCAAGATTCAAGAAACCACGGATTTCTTCGAGTATTTCGGGATTCTTAATCTTGTTCGCCTCATCGACAATGATTACTGTTTTTTCCTTACGACGGTAGATTTCATGAAGACGATGAGAGATCCGTGTAATGATATCCGTGAGCGAAGACCCGAAGTCGCGCAGACCGATAAGGTTACCGATTCGCGAAAAAAGCCAACCCGGCTCGAAATCTGAATGGGTAAGTATAATCAAACCAACCTGAAATGTACCGAGAGAATAGAGTTCACTCAGAATTTTGCGAACAAGCATTGTCTTGCCCGTACCGATATCTCCCAGCAATACTGCCAAGCCACGCGTTCCCTGTGCTGCGTGCATCAAATATTCGCGGGCATGCGCATGTTGTGGAGAATTAAAATAAAAACGAGGGTCTGGATGATTGGCAAACGGTTCAAAAAGCAAACCATAAAACTCTTGATAACCCACGGATCACACTCCTTTATAAGAACGTAATGTTCTCACCCCGTTCTTCTTCTTCTATTTCGGTCTCTTCGGGTTTTTCCTTCTCCTTTTCCTTCGGTGCACTCGGTTTTTCCTGAACAACTGTCGGGTATTCCTCTTCGTCGTAGGTCTTCATATCTAATGGAACCTCACTCGGTGCTTCTTGCTCAGCTTCGACTGCCTCCTCAGGTGCAGGTGCTGGTTCGGGTGGTGAAGGCGGTATGCCCTCAACTATTGCGGGTTTTTCTTTCATCTCGGGAGGTGGCTGTTCAACCGGTGGTTCCTTCCCACCCATGAGTGCATAGAGTTCCTTGACATCTTTGTAATCCTGATTGTAACTCATAATCCGCTCGATCTCGCGCATTGCATTCTCAAAATCGCCGATTCCTTCATATGCTGATGCAAGCAAATAGCGCAGTTCTAGTTTGCGTTCTTCGGGTATCTCCTCGGCAATCAAAGATGGCGCAATTGTCCGAACTGCTTCACTGTACCTTCCCAAACGAATGAGTGCTACACCATTCAGTTCAATTGAAAGAGGCCATGTGTTCCTCTGTTCTTTTGCTTGTGCTGTCAGATGAAGTGCTGTTTCATGTAGACCAGCATCAAATGCCATTTTCGCCAAATCAGTTTTCTTCTGAGCATCTTCTTCGGACCATGTACTGTTCTTTTTGAATTCATCAAATTGCTCAGTAATTTCAAATGTCTGTGGAACATCTTCAGCTTGTTTGAGCAGAAACTCGATATCCGCAATCTGACCTTCTAGTTGTGGTGCTTCACCTGATTCTGGCGCTTCCTCGCTCGGAACACCTGGCTCCGGCATTTCCGAAACCGGAATAAATCCTTCAATATCTTTGCTTAAATCATCAAATAGTCTAAGCCCTTCATCTTGCGGGGTTGGTTCTTCTGCAGGCGTTTCTTCCTCAGATTCTGTGGGAGGTTCAACATCTTCTTGTGCTTCTGCAGCCACCGTTTCTGTTAGTTCCTCAGAATCTGGTGCTATCTCGTGCGCCTCCCCCTGTTCTTCTGGCAGCTCAGGTTCGGCTTCTTCCTGCGGGATCTCCATCTCCGCTTCTGGTTGTTGCGCCTCAACACTCTCCTCAGCCGATGGTTCAAAGCCTGACTCAATGAGTTCTTCTATGGGCTGTTCAACCGGTGGTTCTTCTACTTTCTCTGCCACCTGCTCTTCCGGCATCTCCGCGATGATATCCTCAACCGCCTCAGCGAGCTCTGCTTTTTCTCCTGCTATCTCTTCTTGTGGTTTGGCTTCTCCTTCACCGACAAGTTCTTTACGTTTCTTGATTGCTTCTTGATTATCAGGGTCTATCTCAACGATGCGGTTGAGGACATTGACCGCTTCATCGATGTCATTGCTGTCGATCAAATCACTCACTGCTTTCTCAAACTCGATTACCGCCTCGTCTTTTGAGCCGATCTCATAGAGAAGATTACCGAGCTCAATGCGGCTTCTTGGATCAAGCTCTTCACCACCGTCGGGCTGCGGTAATAGTTTGTTTATCTCCTCGAGGATACCTTCATCATGCATCTGTTCTGCCTGAGCCTTTAGTTTGCTGAGTTCAGTATCTGCTTCCTGTGTCTGCTCAGAAGCACGCAGCACCTTCACAAACGAAAGATGTAACGGCAGGTTCTGAGATTGTATATCAACAATCTTACGCAACCCCGCGATGAAGACATCATCGGCCTTGTCTTCCTGAGCCCGTGCACAAAGTTCGAGTATTTTCTCAATTGCCTGGTTATCCATTCCAAAGGCTGTGTACAAATCCGCTAAGCGCCAGTGAATGTCTTGATTTTTTCTGTCTTCATGGATGATTTTTTCGAGGCAAATTATCGCCCTGTCAGATTGATCATTCCTTGTGTAGCTATCACAAGCCTGATCATAGCGGTGAATCGCCTCATCAACCCTACCCTTTTTTAGCGCGAGGTCTCCTGAGAGCTCAAGTGCCTGTGGGTGCTTTGGATTATCAGTCAGAATGCGCCTGAGGATAATCTGGGCTTTTTCTAGCTGGCCTTCTTGTATATACACAGCGCTTTTGTTAAAGAAATCTAACTCGTTCATAAATCAACGAAATTATAACTGTATTTCATAACTTTGTCAAGAATAGACTTTCTACTTCTCCGTAGTAATCCTTCTCCTGTTTGACAAGCGCTTCGAGTTCTTCGTTAACTGTCTTATTAAACTGTTTGTCAGTAATGGAGTTGAGGTTGATGAGCACATTCACCCGCGCTGCCATGAATCCACTGTGCAATGAATAGAGCGCAACACCAACATCAGAAATCGCGTTTTTTAGACCTTTTTTCGCCAAGATTTTTGCATACGGATAGATAAACAGTACTTTCTTACACACCTCGAGGGGGACCTGTGCAGCATATTTGTACGCATTCTGAATTGCAGATTTTTTCTTCTTTTTCGCCTTGTCTGTATCATCGGGTAGCTTGAATGCTTCAATCACTTTGTCAAACGCGTTTTTGTCTCTATCTACGTATTTGTAGAATTCATAGGCGGTTATCTTCAGAAATCCGTGAAAATCCTTCAGTTCCTTATCCTTTGTCTTTTTCACGGTAATACCGGTTACCATAGACAGCAATGCAGTGCCCAACGCTCCTTGCAGTGCGGCAACACTTCCGCCTCCTGGTGTCGGCTTTGCTAAAGCCAGCACATGCAGGAAATCCATGATTGATTGTTTCCCAGCCTTACCATGTAGTTTGTATTCAAGAATCTGTTCTTCATTAAAGCGATCAAGCTGTAAGTAGTATCTCGCTGTATCAATCAATGCCTTCTCTGGTACAAGACCGACGATTTCTGATTCTTTGATGCTGACGCCGTAGCGCTCGGCTTCGCGCTTGACCGTATCAAAAACACGATGGAGTGGCGTTTTGGTGTAATTGGTCATGTTGCACGAGACCTGAGCGACTTTTTCTTCTTTCAGTTCGAAACCAAGAGATTTTGTGTAGCGAAACCCACCACTGCCGAAACGAATCGCCTGGGCAATCTTTTGAGCAATAGAAACATCAGACGTATTAAGATTCATGTTAAAGGCAATGAGTGGAAACCGCGCGCCAACAACCGTTGCACCAGCGGTCGGGTGGATTTTCGGCTCACCGAAATCAGGCTTGCGATCGGGATTGGTCGCAATCTCATCACGTAAACCCTCAAACTCACCTTTGCGGATATTGGCGAGATTTTCCCGGTCAGGACGGGTCGCTGCTGCTTCGTACAGGTACACAGGAATCTTTAACTCGTCTGCAATCCGCTTGCCAAGACGCCTTGCCAGCTCCACACATTCACGTGTTGTCATGTTCTTGATCGGCACAAATGGTACAACATCGGTGGCGCCCATGCGAGGATGTTCACCCTCATGTTTGCTCATATCAATCAATTCGGCCGCTTTCTTGTAAGCCAAAAAGGCGGCCTCTTTGGCGCCTGCGGGCGGACCGACGAAGGTCACCACCGCCCGGT
>DAOVBK010000272.1 GCA_030670605.1 Candidatus Stahliibacteriota bacterium | reverse complement strand
TGAATTAACCGGCATGGATATTTCAAATGCCTCGATGTATGATGCAGGTTCTGCTTTGGCTGAGGCGTGTCATGTGGCGTCTTCTGTGAAGAAAAAGAACCGTGTTATTCTTTCAGAGCTCATTCATCCATTCTATCAACGAATCGTGCATACATATACTCGGGAATGCGAGGTCGAAATTGCAGTCTGCCCATCGAAGGATGGCAATCTCGATCTCCATGCGCTCAGCGATATGCTTGATGATAGTACGAGCTGTGTTTGTGTTCAGCATCCGAATTTCTATGGTTATCTTGAGAGCATGCACGACATTGAAGAAATTGTGCACGGCAAAGATGCGCTTTTTATCACGGTTGTTGATCCGATTTCGCTCGGCGTCATTGCTTCGCCAGGAGAATACAATGCTGATATTGCAGTCGGTGAAGGTCAAGCATTGGGTATTCCGCAGGGATTTGGTGGACCGCTGCTCGGTATTTTTACATCGAAGAAAGAATTTGTACGTGCATTGCCTGGCAGAATTGTTGGTGAGACGACTGATGTTGATGGCAAACGGGGATATGTTCTGACCTTGCAGACGCGCGAACAGCATATACGAAGAGAAAAAGCGACATCTAACATATGCACAAATGAGGCACTGTTAGCATTGTGTTCATTGATCTACTTGTGCAGCGTGGGGAAACAGGGGATCATTGATGTTGGAGAGCTGTGTGTGTCAAAAAGCCATTATTTGCACAACCGGTTACAAGAACTGAAAGGTTTCAAGCCGGCGTTCGACCGGGAGTTCTTCAAGGAATTTGTCGTTGAAACAGAAAAACCAGCCCAGGAAATCATGAGCGCCTTACTGGAACACAGTATATTCGGTGGTGTGCCGCTTTCTGTCTTTAATGAAGATGACAAAAATCGCTTCCTGGTATCTGTCACTGAGAAGCGAAGTAAGGAGGAGATTGACTCGTTTGTAGATGTCCTTGCGAAACTAGCGTAAACACAAACCCGTCATTTCAAGAATGAAACTCCTTTTCATTGGTGATATCATTGGCAAACCTGGTCGCAGTAAGGTATGTCAACATCTTGCCAAAATAAAAAAAGATGAAGGCATACTTTTCACGATTGCGCAAGGCGAGAACCTTGCCGGTGGCATCGGCGTTACTGATAAGACTGCTCAAGAGCTTCTTGATGCAGGGGTTGACTGTATAACCACTGGTAATCATGTGTGGAAACACAAGGATATCTACGTGTACCTTGACAAAGAGACCCGGATACTGCGCCCTGCCAACTATCCAGACGGTGTGCCTGGTCAGGGGTATGCTGTGTATGAAAAAGAAGGTGTTACTATTGGTGTTCTGAATCTTGAGGGTAGGGTCTTTATGAGTGCATTACGAGATCCGTTTGCCATTGGGAAAGAATGCTGCGAGCGTCTTGCCGAGCAGACAAAGAATGTTTTTGTTGATTTCCATGCAGAGGCAACGAGCGAAAAGAAAGCCCTCGCGCTTTACCTTGCAGAATATGCGACGGCTGTTATCGGTACGCACACACATGTGCAGACAGCCGATGAGCAGCTTATCGATACCAAGACTGCTTATATTACCGATGTCGGCATGGCCGGTTCAACAAATTCGGTGATCGGCCTTGTGAAAGATGATATCATACGATACTACTTACTTTCAATCCCACAGAAATTCAAGGTTGCAAAAGAGAATATTATCGTTAATTGCGTGATCGTGGATTTCGACGAAAAAACGGGCACAGCACATTCGATTACCCGTTACAACTTCTAAAAGCACCAAAGCGCCACTAGTATTTTTCGTAGGATACAATTTCTCCCAGCGGTTTTCTGCCTCTGTTTTTGGCGTCTTCAGCTGGGTGTCCGATCGGCGTCAGTGCGACGACCCGCACATCGTCAGGAACCCGGAGGATTTCTTTTACCTTCTTTTCTTCAAAGGCACCTATCCAGCATGTTGCGAGCGCTTCATTTGCCGCTGCAAGAATCATATGTTCGAAGGCGATCGTAAGGTCAATGGCAAATGCGCTCATGTATCCGCCCATACGCCCCCAGGCGATTTTCTCTGAAGAACAACCGCAGAGTATGACATCGGCTTCAGCAATGAACCGTTGACCACGGCATGCCTCGATGAGTTTTTCTTTCGTTTTTCGATCCCGTACAACAATGAAGTGCCATGGTTGAATGTTCTTGGCTGACGGTGCAATACGACCTGCCTCGAGTATTCTGTTGAGTGCATCATCAGATACTGGGTCTGATTTGTATTTTCTGACACTTTTTCTTTTCCTGAGAACTTCATAGAATTCCATGTGCATCCTCCTTACGCAAGAGACACAGCTCGTGTGCTCTATACTATCAGAAACGTACTACGCGGGCGCAATCCGCGGTTTCACAAACTGCCCAGGTACCGGAATTTTTGCTTTCCGTCGGCTGGAAACAGCAGACTTCGGATACAACGTCGGTTTTATGTTTGCGAGAATTCGCTGTATGTGCATGACTGCATCGTTGTTGCCACATGCATTGTATAATTTAAGCCGTGCTTCATACACCGGGCAATTATCTAGAAATGTATGTATGTCCTGAACCGTGATGGGTCTATCGATGATCCCCGCACCGAGCCCGCTCTGTTGTAGGAAAATCGCATTGAGCGTTTGTTCAAGAATGCCACCATTCGGCATCACGAGTGCGGGTTTTCCCAAGTACAGCACTTCGCTGATAAGTGTGAAGCCAGCAGTGCAGAGTACTGAATGACATGTAGCAAGGTCATGTAGGAAACCGTCGATTG
>DAOVBK010000146.1 GCA_030670605.1 Candidatus Stahliibacteriota bacterium | reverse complement strand
ATTTCCCGCAGAGCTTGTCTGAGCTTGACGATATGTCAAACAACGATTTCTACTGCCCGGTGACGGGCAGCCCGTATGAATATGATGCGAACACGGGTACACTGAGCTGTCCCGACCACATACGATAGTAGACTAACGGCTACTGCCCAAAGCCTAAAGTCTAATCATCATGCTTGATATATGAAGATATTTACATATAATCATATATTATGAAAAAGGAGCTTCCTGCTTTCAATGCTGGAGCATTCAATGCCCTGGCGCATCCTTTGCGACTCAAGATCTTGGAAAAATTACGCAAAGGCCCCTGCTGTGTCTGCAAAATTATTCCCTATGTTGGTGGAGAACAGTCCAATGTTTCCCATCATCTTGCCATCCTCAGAAAGGCAGGTATTGTACGTAGTGAAAAGAAAGGCCAGGAAATGTGGTATGAGGTTACGAATCCGAAGGTTTTTCAGATTATTGATACAATGAGCGCATGCGTCGTTACATCGCTCCAGGAAAGTGAAGCTTTGCTAAAGAGTTTAGCTCAGGAGGCCAGTTGAGAGACCGGACTAAGTTGTTACTCTTTGTCGCTGTTTTCCTTGTACTCTATTTTGCGCCACTGGGTAGTCTGAGAATTCAGGCAGCACTACTCGAGTCCTTCCTGATGGTGCAGGAGTATGCACGCGAGCATGTGCTTTTTTGTCTGATCCCTGCGTTCTTTATTGCAGGCGCGATTGGTGTTTTTATATCCAAAGAAGCAGTTGTGAAATACTTTGGTCCCCGTGCAAAAAAAACACTCGCCTATGGCATTGCGTCAATTTCTGGTTCGATTCTTGCGGTCTGCTCATGCACTGTGCTCCCTATGTTTGCAGGGATTTACATGCGTGGCGCAGGTATTGGACCAGCGACAACATTCCTCTATGCGGGTCCGGCGATAAATGTGTTGGCGCTCATTCTCACTGCCCGTATTCTTGGTTTCGAACTGGGCATTGCTCGAGCCGTGGGTGCAGTCGTGTTTTCAATAATCATCGGTATTGTGATGTCACTGTTTTTCAAAGACAAGAAAGAAGCTCAAGAAGAGCTCGTGTCAGGTGAATCACCACATATTGTGCCGCGCTCACTTGGACAGAACGTCGTGTATTTCCTTATTCTCGTACTCGTTCTCATTTTCGCTGCATGGGCAAAGCCAAAAGAACCAGTCGGCTTGTGGAATGCAATCTACAATGTTCACTGGTATGTTGTGGTAGCCTTGTTAATTATTCTATTTGTAATCCTTATCAAGTGGTTCAAGAAAAATGAAATCTCTGATTGGATATTCTCAACGTGGACATTTGCCAAACAGATACTACCGTTGCTCTTTGCTGGCGTATTTGTTGCTGGCTTTCTTCTCGGACGACCAAATACCGACGCAGGCATTATACCATCGCGGTATGTTGTCATGTTTGTCGGCGGGAACACGCCCTTGGCAAATTTCTTTGCATCGGTTGCCGGTGCTTTCATGTACTTTGCGACGCTCACCGAGGTGCCGATCCTGCAGGGATTGCTTGGCCGCGGTATGGACAAAGGACCAGCCCTCGCACTGCTTCTGTCTGGTCCGGCACTGAGTTTGCCCAACATGCTGGTCATCCGCAGTGTTATTGGTACAAAAAAGACGCTCGTGTACATTGCGCTCGTCGTCATCATGTCCACGTTCGTTGGATTTATGTTCGGAACTTTCTTTTGAAAAGAAAGTATGATGCACACGGATTTGACCGGATTCAAACGGATGGGTCCGTGTGAATCTACTTGCGCACTCAAGGGAGGACATTATGGAGATACGTGTTTTGGGTCCGGGGTGCCCGCGTTGCGAGGAAGTGGCAAAACGGACGCTCAATCTTCTTGCCGAATTAAACACTGCGGCTGATTTTCAGAAGATCACCGATCTTAAGGCGATTGCTCAACACAACATCATTGCGACGCCCGGTCTCGTCATTAACGGCAAGGTGAAATGTGCCGGTAGGATACCGTCAACGCAAGAAATAAAGCAGTGGCTTGAAGAGGAAAGCAAAACAGCCCAGTAGTATTATTCTGTCATAACACACTGGGCTGTGACAGGAGTTTTTATTTCACTAAAATGACTTTTGCCGTTTGTGTCTCCTGTTGTGTAGCAACCCGCACAAAGTACACACCAGCAGGAACCATCTGACCAGTATTGTCATCGCCATACCAACGTATGCCATCAGACTGAACCGCGGCACAGTTGAATGATCGCACAAGTGCTCCTGATGCATCATAGATGTCAACGCTCTTTCCTTTTGATGTCGGGAGCATAATCTGCACATAGAAGTGTGCTACGGTTGGTGAGATTTTCAGGACAGGATCCAGCTGCTTGTCATCAGTATACTCAGAAACACCAACATCATAGGGCACTGCCTTCAGTGAGAGTGCGGCAACGTGCGCCTTGATCACCTCTGTGCAAAAATCATTGTCGTTGTAGCCGGCACCAATAGTGTCGCTCGTCAGATGGTAATAGGGATTCATGACTGGAAAGTCCTCAATATTGCACAAAGCTTGGTATCCATAGTCCCAGAATGGTGCATGGTCAGAGTAGGGCATCCACGGAGTCATCACCTTGTGTGTGAGCAAGGTTGTGTAGGTGTCTGCTGCAGCAATGAAGAAATCAGCAAGCGGACCGCATGCTGGACCATCGATTTTCGCAATAACCTCGACAGTTTCTGGAACGATGTCAGCATAGCCGATCATGTCGGCATTGAATACAGCAAGGATACTATCACCGTGTAGACGTGCACCCTGTGCGTAGTAATCGCTGCCATACAGACCCCACTCTTCACCTGAGAAACCAATGAATCTAATGGAATACTCGAAATCATAGTTTTGCATGATACGTGCAGCTTCTATCGCCATTGCTGTACCGCTGGCATTGTCATCAGCACCGGGAGCAATCCATGGCGCTTGGTCAGACGTCGCATCAAAATGACCACAGACGACCACATAGATGGAATCAGGATGTACCTGACCCCTTTTGACACCAATCACATTTGGCGCATGGCCGACTGTATGATTCTGGATGAAAATTGAGTCACATCCATAATCATTGAATTTTTCGGCAATCCAGTTTGCTGCTGCAAAACATGAATCAAATGTAGAATACCGTGATACGAAATCCTGGAGGCGTTGTACATGACTCAGCACACTGTCCGGGTCAACAAAGTCAACGATTTCCTGCACCGTAGCGTTTGAACGCACTGGATGAGGCGGTGCTTTACTCTTGATGATCACCGGTATGAAAGAAACACGTCGCACCATGACCTTTTACCGGATGAGTGTTTCAAACAGCGTCTCATGTATCTTGAGGAGATAATCATCGCCGTCGGTCATCAGTATTTCGCCGTAGAGCTGCACATCAATGTCTGGGTCGACAGCTCGCACAACATAGTAGTTGCCTTCAATCGGCTCATGCTCAAGAATCTTATAGGAGTGGGAGCCGATTTTATCGAGATTGTGCTCATCAACGAACGCCAGCGCCGTCGTCTCGAGTTCCAGTATGACAATATTTTCCTCGGCAAACGGTGTAAGACGTTCTGGTGTAAGGTCGACCTTTACTAGAACATGATCTGCGAATACAAGACCTATTAGTAGCATAAGTACAGGTATTGCTTTTCTTGGCATAGTAACCTCTTTTATAATTAAGACATATATGGACTGTAAAGATTTATTGTTTGCGTTTGAAGAACCGTATTTCGTCGACCAAGTCCTTGGGTACAGAGAACCCCACGATTGCGCAGCGGTCGAATTTCTTAGCGTCAAGCACTTTGACGATTTCAACCTCGCACCGTTCCTTTCCTTCACGGTCAAGACCAATTGCCTTGTCACCCTTTTTCGGTCTCGGCGACAATTCATAGGGGACGTAGACTCTTGAATGGTCTTGAGGCGTTTCATCAATAACAAATATCGCAAGGCCTGGACAGCGCGGAATACACACGAGGCAGCCAGTGCATTTATCATAATCAACCTCGGGTAATTCGATCATCGAGCCAGGTATGGAGATTGCACCTTGTGGACATGCGTCGACACACGGGTCGCACGGTATTTTTTCTGGACATTCAATGACCACATACGGTCCTTTTTTCCTTCGTTCTTCTGATAGAATAAAGTTCATATCATGTGATTATAATCGAGACTCAAGAAAAGTCAATCAGTTGCTGGACTTGACTTTGACACGCAAAACGCTATAATACTCCATGAAAATTATCTGTCGTTGCGAAGATATTACAGAAGAAGAAATCGTTCAGAAAATTCATGAAGGGTATCATACCATGGAAGAGCTCAAACGGATTTTACGCGTCACCATGGGGCTCTGTCAGGGCAAAGGCTGCCGCCGTCATATTGCTAAAATACTTTCCCGTGAATTGGGTATTCCTCTTGAGAAAATTGAGCAGCCCACGTTCCGTCCACCAACAAAACCAATTCCAGTAAGTGCTACAGTAGATAGAGAATAGAAGAAACACCAAACAATCTCCAAATATGACTGTTGTCGACCTCGGAACAAAAGACTATAAGCTCGTTTGGGATATACAGAAAAAGATACACGAGAAAAGAGTGCTCGATGAGACCGATGATACGCTCCTCCTGGTCGAGCACGACCCGGTTATTACAATGGGGAAAAGCGGGAAAGGACAGAACCTGCTTTTATCTCAGGAATTGCTGAGAGACAAGGGTGTTGCATACTACGAAATCGAGAGAGGCGGTGATGTCACGTTCCACGGTCCTGGACAACTTGTTGGATACCCGATACTCAATATCAAGCAAGGACTTGTTGGCATCAGGCCATACATTGAGCGACTTCAGGAAATAATC
>DAOVBK010000276.1 GCA_030670605.1 Candidatus Stahliibacteriota bacterium | reverse complement strand
AACCCGTTGCCTCTGGCCAGCTCATAAAGTAAGTTAACAAAACAATAGTCAATTGATTGACACACACTGTCACCTTACTGACCCTCAATTCAAAGATGATCTACAAGAGGTTCTTGAGCGTGCACGCTCAGCAGGTGTCAGACAGATCATCAATGCTGGGTATGATGTAGAAACGAGTCGGACGGCTGTTCAGATGGCTGAGCAGACTGATTGGCTCATGCCGGCAGTCGGTATTCATCCTCATGAAGCGTCGCAGCACGCGCTTGATGCTTTCCGTGAGATTGAGCAACTAGCAGCAGATACGCATGTTGTTGCCGTTGGTGAAACCGGGTTAGACTATTATCGTGAATTTGCATCAGCTGAGCAACAGAGAGTGCTTTTTCGAAAGCACATTGCCCTTGCCCGCAAGACGGCATTGCCGCTCCTCATTCACACACGGAAATCAATTGATGAGGCCATCGACATCCTGAAACAGGAGGATATCCATACAGGCGTATTCCACTGCTACAGTGGCATCTATGAACAGGCGTGTGTTATACTGGACTTGGGTTTTTATCTCGGGTTTGGTGGCGTGCTGACATTCTCCACAAAAGTTCAAGAAGTGTTCAAGAAAGTACCTGCAAACAGGATTCTCTTGGAAACCGATGCACCATATCTCGCTCCTGTTCCGTACCGCGGTAAGCGTAATGAACCAGCGTACATCATAGAGACGATGCGCGTTGCCGCGCAGGTTCTCGGTATGAAGACCCACCATTTGGGAAAGACCCTGGATGACAATGCGACGGCACTCTTCTTTTCATAAACGCAGGTTCGGCCAGCATTTTCTCAACAGCAAGCGCATTGCCCAGCACATTATAGATTGTGCCCATGTCACAGGTGAGTCAGTTATTGAAATCGGCGCTGGCAAGGGCATTATGACGCGGCTCATCGCTGCTCGAGCAGATGATATTACTGCTATCGAGATTGATTCTACGCTCGCGGCACGGCTCAGGCAAGAAAAAATACCGAACACCGTTGTGCTACAAAAGGATTTTCTTGCCGTATCTTTGAGAGAATTCCGTAATACAGTTGTGATTGGCAATATACCGTACGCTATTAGCACCGCAATCATGCACAAGCTCGTGTCCGAGCGTGAGTCTATAAAGAGAATTGTCTTGACCCTTCAGAAGGAGTTTGCGCAACGTCTTTTCGCAGAGAAGGGCACAACTCAGTATGGCCCGCTCACGCTGTATGTTGGCTGCTATTTTGATATCACAAAAGAATTCGTTATTCCAGCTCGCTTCTTCACCCCTTCGCCAAAAGTCAATTCAGTGGTCGTTGCGCTCGAAAAAAAGAAGCCGAGCATTACTGTTGTTGATGAAGAGAAGTTTTTTGCATTCGTCAATGGCATCTTTCGCTACCGAAGGAAATCCGTGAAAAATGCCATTGAGCATTCTGTGTCCTACACAGCGCACGGCATTGAGAGAAAGATTCTTATGAAAAGACCGGCAGACCTTTCCCTTATGGATTACTATCTGCTCTATTCGAGGATGAAACAGCGATGAAACATACGGTGTTGATCCAGAAAGACAAAACAGTTTCTGAGATGGTTGCACAGGCGTTCGAGGAGTTCTGTAATATCGATCTGCACGGAAAAAATGTTCTCGTGAAACCAAACATGTTGAGAGCGGCACAACCTGATGAAGCGGTTATCACAGACCCACAACTCATCAAAGAAACCGTTGCATTCCTTCTTGATCGGGGAGCGCACGTGAGTGTTGGTGACAATCCTGTGCCTACCCATGCATACAGTGAAATGCAAATCGCAGAACAGAGTGGTTTTCTTGAAGCCTCGTATGGCAGGTTCAAAAATATTGGACAGCACTCAACAAAGCTGAATCCGGATAGCGCATTGCTTAAAGAGATTTATGTATCACGCGATGTCCTCGAATGTGACATCCTTGTTTCGCTACCCAAGTTTCGGACACATGATCTGACAACGATGACGCTCGCCATTAAGAATCAGTACGGTATCGTACCAGGAGGGCTCAAGCCGTATATACACTCGCTTTTTCCAAGGATTGAGGATTTCAGTCGGGTGCTCCTGGAGATATATGCCCTCCGTCCACCTAATATCATCATGGTTGATTGTCTGCATTGCATTGATGCCAAGGGTAAGCGGTTTACGCCGAACACAATCATTGCAGGCGCAAATGGACATGCGGTTGACTATGTTTGTGCGCAGATTGCAGCTATTGACCCGGATTTCATTCCCACGATACGGATCGCGCGTGAGCACAAATTATTCACCCCATCAGGCATTAAGATGAAAGGGACATTCGAAAAACTGAAGGGGTATTCTGCGCCATTCCGTTTTCCCTTTCGAAATGCAGTAGTTGAACTCGTAGCACGAGTTCTCTACAAGATATGGCTTCATCGTGCGCCTGTCCTTGATTCCTCGGTGTGTACACAATGTCTCTCCTGCGAGGCAGTCTGTCCTGTTGATGCGATCGATCAGCAGACGATAGATTATAAGAGATGCATAAAATGCTACTGCTGTCTTGAGATATGTCCTGAGGGTGCGATAAAGGCGAAATATAGACTGCGCTGAATTCACAGATTTCACAGAACCGCCTTCGGCGGGCACAGATTACACAGAGAATCCCCACATCGTATTCGTATATCGTAGGTCGTTTTCGTGCAAGGCAAAGGGGTCAAAGAGTCGCAAGGTCACAGAGTCAAAG
>DAOVBK010000149.1 GCA_030670605.1 Candidatus Stahliibacteriota bacterium | reverse complement strand
AATATTGAACGAATCTCCCATATTTTGGAGTTGAGGTAGAGTCACATAGAGTGTCTCATAATTGTGCGTGTATGACGCAGTAGTACCATCGACCGTAACTGAATCAACATTCAAACCGAGCAGATGCAAATCAATCACTGCCAAATTGTCTTCGTTACTCCGTGCTGCTACTGTTACTGCACCCTCGAGATACCGCGAATCCATTGGCAGCTCGAGTTCGATTAAATAGTGTAGCACATTATAGGAATGTGTTGATTCTGCCCTCGCCGGTTCAGGGTAGAACACATGCTTGTTTTCGATATTGAATTGAATCAAAAAAAATGCGAGAATTAGTTGCATAGAGCCTCCTTCATGAGCGAATTATACGAACGGCGCTGTGTATGTCAACACAGGCTAATAAGGTGATCAGGACATCTGGTTATCAGGATATGCATACCAGGATAACAGGACATCAGGAAGATGTTTGTCCGCCTCAGGCGGAGGGAATCATTTTTTCAATTTCTTCTCCCCTCTGGGGAGAAGATTAAGATGAGGGGAGGAATTGACCACTAGGAATATGCTACTAGCTATTAGCTACGAGTACGACTCACGACCAACGAATACGCTGTTCTGCGAACTCTGCGAAATCTCTGCGCTCTCCGCGCTCTTATGATTTGAGATTTCCTTGGAGCTTGGAGTTTGGGATTTGGATCTTTACAACGCAGTTGGAGTCATCACCAGCAGCAGTTCCCGCAGGAGTTCTGCTACGGTTGAACCTGATGCCCACGGTGATGCTGCCAGGGGATTGTATTCTACAATATCCGCACCAATGATTTTTTTCTTTTTTAGGGTGAGCAACGCACCGACCAGCTCATTGTAGGCGATGCCGCCTGGTTCAGGCGCGGACACTGCAGGAACTGCACACGGATTGAGCACATCGACATCAATAGTGAGATAGATTGGTTCGGGAATACTTTCAACGACGGAAAGCAAATGTTCAGCAACCTTGAATTTGTAAAGATGTTTTCCGGACGAAAACTCCTCGTGTGTTCCGGAGCGAATACCGAACTGATAGAGATTATCGTGTCCAATGATGTCACACACTCTGCGCATTGCGGTCGCATGACATATCTTTTCACCGAGATAATCATCGCGCAAATCACAGTGCGCATCAAATTGTACAACGGAAAAATTCTGATACTGCTTTTTAAAAGCTTGAACTACGGGTATGGTTATCGTATGCTCGCCGCCAAGAAAAACAAAACGTTTCTCAGTATTGAGAATATTTTCGGCTGCCTTCTGTGCTTCAATAAACCAGTCCTTGGTTTCAAAAACACTATCTTCAAGGTCGCATATCTTCAAATCGCTGACACTGCGGTTCTGGTACGGAGAATAATCTTCAATATTCTCAGAACACATCCGTATGAACTTAGGACCAAATCGTGACCCGGGGATAAACGAAGAGGTTCGGTCATAGGGCAGACCGAGAATGACAACGTCAGCATCGTTGAGGTCTGCATTGGCATAATACAATTTCATTGCTGAAGAAATCCTAATTACGCAGAGGGCGCAGAGATTTCGCAGAGACCGCTGAATATGATTTCCTTAGAGTTTAGTGTTTGGGATTTAGGGTTTTTTATCATTGCTTGGGGTTTAGAGTTTGAGTTCATGCTACTTTTGCGTAGCCCAGTGCGCCGGCCATGGTTATGACCTTGATCGGGCATACCTCAAAGCACCGGCCGCAGCCAACACACTTGTCTTTGATGACAACATGCCGTTTGCCAGGTTCACCTTCAATTGCTTTGAACTGACAGACCTTGATACACTCTCCACAACCGTCGCACTTCGGTGAAATAATAGCATAGGGACGCGCCTTTGCCCGGTCAACAAATGAGTTGGTTGGACATTTGTTAAAACAGATGCCGCACGATGTACACTTTTCATAATCCATCTTCGGCAGATTACCATCCATGGCAATTGCCCCTTCATACGGACAGACCTTAACACACATCTGGCAGCCAATGCATCCAACCTTGCATACTTGCTTGACCGCCTTGCCTTTGTCCATTGTCTTGCACGCACAGTAGACGAGTTGCGAACGGGGTATGAGTTCGAGCACCTGACGCGGACACTCCATGACGCATATACCACATGCCGTGCACTTCCCTGGATCAATGATTGGTAGATGATTGGGCCCCATGCTGATGGCGCCAAATGGACAAACCTCAACACAGTGACCGCCGCCAAGACAGCCATACTCGCATGCCTTATTGCCACCTAACAGGATGTAATTACTGCGACAGTCACCAGGCCCCACATAGTCAAACTTCTCAATTGCCTCGTTCTTGCCGCCTTTGCACCGCAGGACACACACCTTGGGCTCGGTTTCCTCGACCTCAACACCCAATATCTCAGCGATTTGGCGAGTTGTTTCTGAACCGCCGACCGTGCACAGATTAGCAGGATACTCGCCCGTTTTTTTCGCAAGGGCATGCGCGTAGGCATCACAACCAGGGAACCCGCACGCACCACAGTTTGCGCCGGGAAGCAGGTCGCGTATCTTTCTTTCTTTTTCACTAATCTGGACGGCGAGTTTCTTAAATGCGACGGCGAGGATGACGCCAAATACAAGACTCAAACCCCCCAAGCCAATAATTGACTTCAAGACACCAGTCATGTCCATGCTCAGCTATTATATGTAAATAGACAAAAGTGTCAACACGGTGAGGTTGATGCACCAACACATCATCGCCACGTGGACCGAATGCCGAGATATAGTGTCATTGCGAACCCTGCTCACTATCCTCAAAACGAGCAGGGTGTGGTTCCGTTCGCGTGGGAACGAGAGTTCCTGCGGAAGAGTTCCTTACAATATCCTCTCCCTGCCGAGGGAGAGGAAAAAGGTGAGGGTGTTCCATCTGTGTAATCTGTGATTAGTCAGTTTTTCTGTGAATTCTTGCTATTCGCTACTAGCCATCAGCCATATGCCATTAGTGTTCGAGCTTGCTCGACTGGATTCGTATGAGTCTCATCGTCGGATGGCCGAATAGTCAGATAATCAAATCATTGATATGACAATAAGACAATAGGGCTATGGGACAATCAGACTTATGAATGCGTCTCATTGTCGTGCATTCGACCATAGGACTATAAGACAATCAGACTAATTGAATCGTCCATGTACCCGGTAACGATGTGTTGACCGTGGGCAACGATGATGATTAGTAAATGTAGAATACTTAAGGCGTCAGTTTCTTTCTACCCCAGACAATGCGTTCTTCAAAAGGGGATGTACGGATGGTTGAGAGTTCTGTGCGCGCCTGCTGTACAATGGCACTACTCTTTTTGCTCTCTCCATAAAGGGATTCGTATGCCTCAGCACCAGCAATCTTACCTTCAAGCATTGCGGTTGATGCTTCTTCAATGCACGCGAGGTCACCACAAACGAATATGTGCGGTTGCGAGGTCATCATATTCTCATCGTGAAATGGAACGTGACCACCGAGCTCAGGGACGTAATCAATCCGGCAGCCAGCCTGGTAGAGCAGTTCAGTAAGCGGGGAGAGGCCAATAGCAATAAGAATCATATCACACGCAATTGTCTTCTCAGTGCCAAGAAGACATTCATATTTGTCGCCAACCTCGCTTATGACACCTGCCTCAACACACTCGGTGCCTTGTGCTTTGATAATGGTATGTTTAAGATAGATCGGCACGCCTGCACGCTTGATCTTTGCAGCATGGACATGGTAGCCTCCCACATGATCAAGAACTTCAACAATCGCAGCAACATCAACACCCGCTTGCAGCAGTTGATAGGGTACAATAAGACCGATATTTCCTGAACCAATGACAAGCGCCCGCATACCAGGAACAACACCATACACATTCATCATGGTCTGCACCGCACCGGCACCGTACACCCCAGGCAAATCAGCATTCTCAAAGGCAAGCATATTCTCGCTTGCGCCGGCGGCAAACACATACCGCTTTGCCTTGACCGGAAACAATGCATCTTCTTTCAGAATACCCAATATGTCGTTATCATAGTAGCCAACGACGGTGGCGCTTGTTATAACATCAATATTCAGTTCCTCAACACTCCTCGTCAGTATAGTCGCGATATCCATACCTCTGACACCACAGTAGTGAGCCTTTGAACCGAAGAACTTATGCGTTTGCTTGATGAGCTGACCACCGAGAACAGGGTTGTCATCAATGATCAAAACACGAGCACCGAGTTCTTTGGCAGCAATCGCTGATTCAAGACCAGCAGGACCACCACCGATAACGCAAATATCGACCTTATCGGAAGTCAGAAGTGAAAGGTCAAAAGGCAAATCTCTGTTATTTGGTTCTTTCAATTTAACTTTTTCCTTTTGTCCTTTGCCATACCCCGTGGAGGCTGTCTTTTGACCTTCATTCCTTCTTTTAGGAGTTCCATGCAGACCATGACATTGGGTCGACCATCCACTTCCATGAGGCACGAAGAACATTTCCCAACCGCACAAAAGAAGCCGCGCGGTCGGTTATACCGTTCTGATATACTAAGAACCCTGATTCCGGCAGCGTGAAGTACAGCAGCAATGGGTAACCCTTCGTATCCCTCAAGTTCTTTGTCTTCAAAGAAGAATGTTACCTTTTTACCGCGCTTGAACTTTAAAATGGGATGTTCATCTATATAACCTTCCATTGCTATTCTTTGGCTAAACGAAATGCAGGCGGATTCTGCGTCCTCGGCGGCATCTCTGCGTTTTCTGCGTTGTTAGGATTTGAAGTAATTGATAGCATTC
>DAOVBK010000041.1 GCA_030670605.1 Candidatus Stahliibacteriota bacterium | reverse complement strand
ATCCCTTGCTTGAGCCACAATCATGCCGCCAGAATTCATAAGGTTCTGTTCAAACAACGTACTCGTGAGCATCGATCTAAGATCCGTAATGCGCAAATACCTCTTTCTGTCCTTCATGATGAGACCTTTCTTCACCTTCATGGTACGAACAGTATTGACCATGTGATTGAATGCATAGATGACGCCATTGCGCGCCCTTTTTATCCGTTCAACCTCATGCTTGTCCTTTGTTTCCCGTGCATAGCTGATAACACCTCTGCCAACGCCCTGGTGGATTTTCACCTTACGGTTCATGCGCATGAGATGCCGCATGAGATGATAACTATTGCCCATGTGCCGGGAACCGTAGAACACCACATTCCCTCTCACCTTTAGATCGTTAAGAATCGTATTGATGAATACAGCACGTGCTTTGAGTGGATCCCGGTATTTTCCAAATATGGTTCTTCTATCATAGCGATTGGTACTAATGAGGCGATGACCGGTCTGGGCAGCAACTTCACGCTCAATGGGCGAGTGAACAACACATGCCTGTTTCCCGCGTCTCTTTATGTAGTATGCAGTGATGTGTGCTCCCCTCAGCAAGTAGTACATTGTGGCATCATCCTTTGGACTTCCTTCAGCATAGAGGGCACTGATTCTCATTTTTTTCATTAGTCTGTCTATGTCTTTATACATACGACTCCTTTCATTGCTACGTATTCATTTGTTCCGCACGCCCTCACGGCTATATGCATCACTATCCAATGAACAAAGAAGCAAATTTGAAAAAATTCTCCAGCACAACACGACCGGCAGGATGTTTGTCATCAAATCGCTCCGTGTGAAACTGCACTGCACATATGGGTTTCATCCTGTGTTTCATTGTTTCAATCGCGCAATTCGGGGAATCGGCGATTTTTTCAAATTCATACGGTACTTCGTCCACGTACTCCTCATGTGATTCCATGACCAAGAATTTTTCCGGAAGTCCCTTAAACAGTTCATCCTCTATGGTCTTACGCACCATGTAGTAGCCTTCGACCATCTTTCCTGATGACCTCACATTTGAACCAAATGCCTGCGCAATAAGCTGATGCCCAAAGCAAATCCCGAGGATCGGCTTTTCTGTACGTCGAATGAAATCTACTTCATTCGAGAATTCAACAAACGTATCTGGTTCTGCGAGCTTACGTTGCGAACCGGAAAGAATAAACACATCATGACGTGCCAAGTCATCGCTCTGGCTCATGGTCGAGTAGTCCTTTATTTCGACGACATCAAGTGTCACTTCAGAAATCACATTATACAGTTTTTCGGTTTGTGGTGAATTTGGTACATAATTATCAATGATTAATGTTTTCATCGATCACCTCAAAGAGTGCATCAACAAGCTGGGACTCACGCACACGCTTGAGCTCCTTTCCTTTCGCAAAAATGATACCACGGTGTTTGCCACAAGCAATGCCGAAATCAGCCTCGCGAGCCTCGCCCGGACCATTGACAACACACCCCATAACCGCAACTTTTATGTTTCTATTGTACTGAGCGAGTCTACGATCAACGTTACGGGCGATTTTTTCAAGCGCAACCTCACATCTTCCGCACATAGGGCAACTGATCAAAACAGGGTGCTCTTTGCGTAATTCAAGTGCATGAAGTATCTCGAATGCCGCAACAACCTCAAGAACTGGATCACCAGTGAGTGATACGCGAATCGTATCACCGATGCCCTGATGCAGAAGTATGCCCAATCCAACTGCGCTCTTGATACCGCCGCGAAACGGCAAACCTGCTTCTGTAATGCCAAGATGAAGCGGATATTGGAAATTCTTATCGATCATCGTATATGCCTCAATTGTACTACCAACGTCTGCTCCCTTCGCAGAAATGACGATATTATAGAATCTATTTCTCCTGAATGTATCGAGACAACGTCTGACCGTCTCAACAATGGCTCGAGCAGTCGGATGCTTGAATTTCATAAGCACTGTCCGTGGCAGAGAACCAGAGTTCACGCCGACACGAATCGGAATATTTTTGTCCTGGGCTCTCTTTGTGATTGCCGCAATCTTGCGTGCGTCACCAATATTCCCCGGGTTAATTCTAATCTTATCAACACCTGCTTCAATTGCCTTCAGTGCCAAACGATAGTCAAAGTGTATGTCGGCAACGAGGGGAATACCAATGGATTGTTTAATCTTTTTCAAAGCAGCCGCATCATCTCGATTGACGACCGCAACACGCACTATCTCACAACGGGCACGCTCCAGACGTCGTATCTGCCTGATTGTCTTGGATACATCGTGCGTTTTTGTCTTTGTCATTGACTGAACAACAATAGGATGAAACCCACCGAGTTTCACCGGGCCAACTGCGACAATCCTCTTTGGTTTCCTCATTCGTTCACTCTCTTTATTCGAGCACCGAGTTTACCAAGCTTACGCTCGAAGCGGTCGTAGCCACGGTCAAGGTGGTATATCCTGCTGACTGTTGTCTTCCCTTTTGCGACGAGACCTGCGAGAACGAGCGCAGCAGATGCTCTCAAGTCAGATGCCATAACGCGGGCGCCCGATAGTCTCTTGACCCCATTAATCACTGCAGAATCACCTTCGATCGTAATATCTGCACCCATTCTCATCAACTCAACTGCTTGCATGAAGCGATTCGGGAAAATGGTTTCTTTGATCGTGCCGGTGCCTGGAACGATGGACAATAGTGCCATGAGCTGTGCCTGCATATCTGTTGGGAAACCTGGATACGGAGCAACAAAGATGTTTGCCGGACGCAGTGTTCTGCTGCTACTGATGGTCAGTTTGCTTACTGAGCGATTCACTTTTGCACCGATCTCTCCAAGCTTATCCAGTACGCTTGTCATGTGTGCAGGATTACAGCCTCGCATCGTTATCTTGCCCCGGGTTATTACCGCAGCAACAGCAAACGTACCGGATTCAATCCGATCTGGAATAATACGATACCGTACTGCACGCACATAGTCATGACCTCTGATGGTGATCGTATGCGTTCCCTGACCAGAGATAGTGCAGCCCATCGCATTCAAGAAGTCGGCGACGTCAACAACCTCTGGTTCACACGCAGCAGGTGTGATTGTCGTAATACCTGATGCTCGTGCTGCGGCAAACATGGTATTGATCGTTGCGCCAACCGATGTTCCTTTTGGACCCTGAAGGTCAACTGCTGCTCCTTTGAGCTTACGAGCCCGCGCATTAATAAAACCGTCCTTGATTTCAACGTCAGCACCAAGCACATCGAGACCTTTGATGTGCAGGTCAATCGGTCGCGGACCAATTGCACAACCACCAGGCATTGAGACCTTTGCCTTTTTCGCGCGGGCAATGAGTGCACCAAGCACATAGTACGACGCACGCATTTTTCTCACAATATCATACGGTGCATCAACTCTTTTTATCTTAGGTGTATGCAGTGTCAAAGTATTACGATGAAATGTCACCTCGGTGCCAAGCTGTTTCACAAGTTCGATCATTGTTCTTATGTCTACGAGGTCCGGTGTGTTTTCCAACTCCACTCGCTTGTCGCTGAGAAGAGATGCAGCAATGATTGGTAGGGCGGAATTCTTTGCGCCTGAAATCCTTATTTCACCAGAGAGTTTCTTCCCGCCCTCTATCACAAAGCACTGCATTGGTAGAGTATATGGGATTCATCCCATTTTGTCAAGGAAGTGTAGTAGAAAAGGGTATCAGTTTATCAGAGTATCAGGATGTGGCTATTAGGATATCAGATAATCAGACAAAAAAACCTGATGACCTGGTATCCTGGTCCTCTGGTCTCCACCCCGTTAGAGACTGACGACACCTGAGAATTGCTGCTGTAGTACTGAGGCGATGCCATATTTCCAGATCTGCGACTGAAGATTCTGTCTCTAACGGGGTCCACTTCCCGATCTCCTGATTCTCTGATATACTGTCATGTTCTTCCGAAACGTGCGGCTAGTTCTTCAAGGGAAAATTTTAACACGACTGGTCGTCCATGAGGGCACGTATACGGGTTATCGCAGGCAAAAAGCCGGTCAATGAGATCGCGCATCTCAACAACAGATAGCTTCTGGCCTGCCCTTATTGCAGTGTGGCACGCAATGACCTTGGCAACCTCACCTTTTTCTTTCCTGACGCTCCCCAGTTCATCGAGATCCTTGAATAAGTTCGCTATTTCCTCACGACCGACATGCACATCAGTGGGCAGGCTATCAATAACAACTGTGCGCTGTGAGAATTCCTTGAACGCTACTCCCAATTCCTTGAGCAGAGATTTTGTTTTTTTGTAGGTCCGGTACTCTTCTGGTGATAGGTCAAGCGTAATGGGAAACAAGAGCCTCTGTGAACCAGCAGTACCTTTCATAATCGACTCGTATATGATGCGTTCATGTGCCACATGCTGGTCAACGATTATGAGACCAGACCGCGTCTGCGCCAGTATATAGGCATCGTGAAGCTGCCAGAATTCATCAGTATCCCTTTCCAGCACACTGTGGGGAGTCTGACTCGGCTCAGACACAACGAGATGGTCCTGGACAAACTGCGGGCTTCCTGCTCGAGCAACTGATTGCGTCGCTGAAACCACTCGTTCATAACCAGTAGTCGTTGCCAAAGAGAATGCTGCCTTTTTGATTGACTGCGCAAGAAGGTCCACTATATACTGCTCATCCCGAAGTTTTACCTCATTCTTCGTAGGATGTATGTTCACATCAATGCGGTCCGGTGCAACCATAATGTTAAACAAGAAGGCTGGTGGATTCTTTGGCTCCTGATATGCAGACAGTATTGCACGGTAGATGCGGGGATAGCGGACAGGCCTCGAATTGATATATACATAGTGCAGCCGATGCTTTTCCTGAAAATCCGGTCGCGACACGTAGCCGAAGATCTTCACCAGACCGACGTCAACATTAATTTCCGCGAGAGACTCGATGACTGTTCTTGATAGTGCTGCCTGCAGGCGTTCCTTTATCGATTTCATACTCATGAATTCAACAACGCGTCGTCCTGTCTCACGTAGACTCATATGAACTGATGGATTAACGAATGCATAGTTGCGCACCATCTCTGCGATTAGACGGCGTTCCCACTGTGCGGACCTCAGGAACTTAAGCCGTGCAGGAAGATTGAAAAATAGATTAGAAACCTTCACCCGTGTACCGCGCGGTCTCTGTGAATCAACAACACGCTCTACGTGACCAGCTCGGACGAATATCCGGGCCCCGTGCGTTCCGTCTGCCGTCTCTAACTCAAAGTGCGACACCTGCGCGATGCTCGCTAATGCTTCACCGCGAAAACCGTATGTGGTGATATTATCAATATCATCGATGCTACGTATTTTGCTCGTACTATACCGTTCTATTGAGAGAAGTGCATCTTCCTTGGTCATACCAATGCCATCATCATTGACTAAGCACTTCTGTTTACCACCATCGGCAATATCGACCTCAATACGCTTTGCCTGTGCATCGAGTGCGTTTTCCAACAATTCTTTTGCTACTGATGCCGGTCGCGTGATAACCTCGCCAGCAGCGATCTTGCCCTGAACATCGGGTTTCAGGATCCTGATGTGTGCCATAGATAATTCTACGGATGACGTGCATAAAGTCAATATTCTGACATACTCAGAGCGTTTTGTGTTTATGCGATGACGACGGTGTTCTGTGAAAACAGGGAATGTAGTGTCAACGAAACGAAGCTATTTGCGGATCATTTCCACATCGTGCTTTATTGCACGACGCAGTGCATCGTCACTCTTGAACTTCTTGACCGCCCTAATACGTTCAAGCAGCTTCACCATCACGCTTTTCTTGTAGAGGTTTGCTGAAAATCCTAACACGTGGGCTTCAACAAGATCATGCTTCAGGAACAGGGCTGAGCGGTATGCTTTCCCGTGGATGAGCACATCTCCTTTGTACACGCCATCGAGAGGTAATAGCTTGTGCGGTGATGGTCGTATGTTCAAGGTTGGAAAACCAAGCTGTGTTCCTTTGCCCTGACCTTTAGTGACGGTCCCGGATATGGTGTACTGCCTTCCGAGCAATCTACTGGCCGCCTTAACATTGCCGAGCAGAAGAAGCTCACGGATGCGCGTGCTCGAAATGGTTCCATCATCTTTCTTACGTGAAACAACATGCACCAGAAATTTCCCATGCGCCAGTTTCTCCAACAGATGTGCTGAACCAGAACGATCTTTACCAAAATGAAAGTTCTCGCCGATGACAATGTGAGATGGTGAAATAGTTTCTGCGACCGTTTCAACAAATTCCTGTGGCGTAAGCTGAGCGAGCTTCTTAGTGAATCTATAATAATACACAAAATCAACACCGTACTCACGCAGGAGTTGTTCCTTCTCTTGTTTCAATGTGAGAAACATGATCGGCGCCCGCGTCAGCACGAAGAATGGCAGCGGAATGAATGTTATGATGCCGGTTTTGCGTGTATCGCCTGCAATTTTCCTAAGTGCAGCTATAATTTCTTTGTGTCCGCGATGAACGCCATCAAAACTGCCTATGCCACACACTGATTTTCGCGTAATCGTATTACGCTTTTCCACTAATACTTTCATCACGTACTCAGTTCATCAAGCACAGAACCGAGGGTATCTGCGTCATCGACTGAATAATCACCAATCTTCGTTCGGCGCAAAGATAGAAGCGTTGCACCGGTACCGAGATTCGTGCCAATATCATGTGCAAGGGAACGAACGTATACTCCTTTCCCGACAACAGTGGTAAAAGAAACAACAGGATGCTGATACTCAATCACCGAGAAAGAACGTACGAACACCTTCCGCTTCCGCGGTTGTATGCGGACACCCTGGCGACTGAGTTCGTACAGCTTCTTGCCTTTATGTTTCAATGCTGAATAGCGTGGTGGCTCTTGTTCTATGGTCCCGACGAATGTCTGTGCGACATCGTGCAGTGAGTCAACCGAAAACGGAGGCGGTGAGCACGCTCTCTGACGTGTGTACTTCCTCCCCATGCGCTCCACGTGACCGCTGATGTCGTAGGTATCGGTTATCATACCGAGAAGTATCTCACCGACATATTCTTTCTCACACTGCTGTATTTCTTGAGAACGTTTGGTCGCCTTTCCTATAAGTACAATAAGCAGCCCACTTGCACATGGATCAAGTGTACCAGCGTGACCAACCTTATCATAGCACGACGTGAAGACACGCACTATCTGGTAGGAGCTAAAGCCAACCGGTTTGTCGACCAAACGAACATCTCTTGACATAGTCTATTACATACGTGCTGCAGCGCATTTTTACTTCTTTCTCATCTCTGCCCGTATCGCCCTAATCATATCCCGCTTCGCTGCGCGCAGTTCTTTTTTCATCAGGACGCCGGCAGCAAGACGGTGACCTCCACCGCCATACCGGCGCGCGAGACAATCGACGTCAACAATCCCATCACTACGAAGACTGATCCGCGTACGTTTTTTTTCTTCACGTAAGAAAACTGAAACGCGCACGCCTTCAATAGCCTGAAGAAATGAAACGAAATTTTCAGAATCTGCCATCGTTGCATCATTTTTTTCAAGCATCGCCTGCGTGAGGTACATACTGCCAATACCATTACGGATTTCAATCGTATTGAGAACCTTACTAAGCAGCAATGTACCATCGAGTGTTTTGGCATTCAACTTCTTTATCAATGGACCCGCTTGAACACCTGCCCCGACCAGTTCCGCTGCGACCCGTAAGGATTCGCTCGTTGTATTCGGGTAGGTAAACCCCCCTGTATCACTGTAAATACCACAGTAGAGTATCTCTGCTAATGGTTTGCGTATTCTGATTCCCAAACCGGTGAGAATCGTATACATGATCTCGGATGTTGACGATGCGCGTTTATTAACGATACGTATTTCACCAAAACCGTTGTTGCTTTTGTGATGGTCAATGTTGACAATGGTCTTTGCGTCAAGATGTGCTGATCTGATATGCCCCATGTGGGCGAACACTCTCGAAATCCGCGGCGAGTCAACAGCAATAATGAGATCAGAGGCAGGAAGTTCTGTCACAAACTGCCACGTTCGACCGAGAAGAAACTGATATTTGACGGGAATCGGTGAATGGCAGTACAACACCGGTTTCCGCCTCTTGTAGTGTAGAATAAGATGGGCACATGCGAGTGTTGCAGAAATACCATCACTGTCAGGGTTGAAGTGTGTTGCGACAACGATTCGCTTACTCTTCCTGATTATCTTTGTTAATCTCTTCAAAGAGTTCATCCAAGTGCCTGCTTTTCTCATAACTTTCATCAATCTTAAACTCAAGTTGCGGAATGACTCTGATCCGAACCCGATGTGCGAGTGTGCTGCGTATGTAACCTTTTGCCCGATTCAGTGTCTTGAGATTTTCTGACGGATTCTCAAGGCTCGAAAAGTACACAATCGCCTCTTTGAGATCAGGATTTACCTGCACTTCGGTGATAGTTACAAAACCGAGCCGGGGGTCTTTCATTTCCTGCGCCACGATGTTTGAAATCTCGCGCTCGAGTACTGATGCTATACGCTCTCGCCTCATTATTGAATACTTATTTGACTATCCAAAACACACACCGCGTGTGTTCTCTCAAGAAAATCAAGAATATTCTCTACGGTTGACTGCACAACTGCCTTCTCATTACTGCATGTCAGCACGCCCAACTGCACCCGTTGCCACAATGATAGATCACCATATTCACATACTGCGACGTTGTAACGGTTCCGCAGCTTTTCTTTGACACTCTTTACGATTCTGCGTTTTTCTTTCAGGGATTGACAGTTTTCAACGTGGAGATCAATCTCGCACTGCCCGACAAAAATCCTATGTGCCATCCGCCGCAGTTTCCTCAAGCTTGTAGAACTGAAGCGTGTCGCCCTTTTGCACTTCTCCAGCATCTTCCAGCCCAACACCACACTCATAGCCGGCAAGTACTTCCTTGACATCTTCTTTGAATCGTCGTAACGATACGACTTTGGCGATAGAGACCTCCTTATCTTCACGTAGTACATGGACAACGCTGTTCCGCATGACTTTGCCATCTTTCATATAACAACCAACAATCATTCCTTGCTTTGGTATGGTAAAGATCTCGCGCACCTCGGCTTCACCAACGAGAACTTCTTTGATCTTCGGCTCGAGCATGCCGAGCATCGCCGAACGAAGATCATCGAGGGCTTCATATATCAACCGGTAGGTTCTGATTTCTACGCCTTCCCGCTCAGCAGCCCCCAGTGCATTCGTATCAGGATCTACATGAAATCCGACACAGATGGCGCCGGTTACTTCAGCAAGGAGAATATCTGATACATTGATCTTCCCAACACCTTTGTGTACAACGCGAACACTGACATTTTCCGTACTGAGTTCATTCAGTTTTTCATCAAGCGCCTCTGCCGATCCTGCAGAATCTGCCTTAAGGAGCACGAGGAGTTCCTTGGTTTCTCCTTTCTGAATCTTTTCCTGAAGATCGAGCAGTGTCACTTTTGATTTTGCCCGCAGTTTGAG
>DAOVBK010000084.1 GCA_030670605.1 Candidatus Stahliibacteriota bacterium | reverse complement strand
GGCGCGAAGTATGAACAAAAGAACTACAACAGTGCCATTGCCAATTGTGAAGAGGCGCTCCAATACACACCAGGGTATCCCGAAGCGCTCGTTCTCATGGGCTCATCGTACAAGAAACTCGGCAATCGACAGAAGGCACGTCAATACTACACCGAGGCGCTCAACTTTGACCCGCAACAGCCAGAAGCCTACTATAACATGGGTAATATCTATGCAGAGGCTGGTGACTACGTTGAAGCGGAAAAATTGTTTCTCCAGGCGATTGCAGTCGATCCCTATTCGGCTCGCGCGTACAATAATCTCGGTAATATTTATTTCAGCAGAAATGCACTGCAAAAAGCACGTGAGTACTACAACAAGGCACGTACCTTAGAGCCAAATTACACGTCACCACTGTACCACGCAGGACTCGTCGAGTACAGACTCGGTAACACTGCACAGGCAGAATCACTCTGGAATAAGGTGCTCGAGATCGAGCCAAACCATCGTGGTGCTCTACGTGCCCTCCAAACATTTATAAAGTAGAACGACGCAACCGTTTTCCATTGTATCTTTACAAGGATTGAGATATATATATACTTTTTGCGATGAAGCGCGCAGTTGTGCTTGTGCTCGATGGTGTAGGCATTGGCGAGCTTCCCGATGCTGAGCAGTACGGTGATAAAGGCAGCAATACATTGGGCAATCTCGCCCGTGCATGCGGTGGCTTAGCCCTACCAGTGCTCCAAAGGCTTGGTTTGGGGAACATCAGTGCAATCGATGGTGTCCCAAGAGTGAACAGTCCCCGCGCCTGCTTTGGCAAAATGGCGGAACAGTCAGCAGGCAAGGATTCAACATCAGGCCATTGGGAGCTTTTTGGGCTCATCACGAAAAAACCATTTCCAACGTATCCTCATGGCTTTCCACCACAGATCATCGCAGCCTTTGAATCTCGGATCGGACACACCGTGCTCGGCAACATTCCTGCATCGGGGACAGAAATCATTAAGAAACTCGGCGATGAACATATCAAAACAAAAAAACCGATTGTCTACACCTCGGCTGACAGTGTTTTTCAGATTGCGTGTCACACTGAGGTTTTCGGCCTTGAAGAACTCTATTCGTTCTGCGAGACCGCGCGTGCTCTGCTGGTAGGAGAACATGCAGTCGCACGGGTAATTGCCCGACCATTTTCAGGAAAATCTCCTCATTTCTATCGTACAAAAGACCGGCGTGATTTCTCTTTGTGCCCACCCGAACCGACGCTCCTCGATTGTGTCAAAGCAGCTGGTTTCGATGTCATAGCCATTGGCAAAATTGATGACCTTGTCGGGCACCGTGGCTACACACGTACATATCACTCAGTCAATGACCGTGAATGCGTTGACCTTGTGCTCACGGCGCTCCGTGATACGGTCCAGGGCCTCATCGTCGCAAATTTCGTTCAGCTTGATATGGACTGGGGTCATCGCAATGATATTGAAGGTTTCAAGAATGGTCTCATCGAAATAGATGAAGGAATTGGCAGGATCATGAATGCACTCAAAAACAGTGATGTTCTCTTCATTACGGCTGACCATGGCAATGACCCAACAACACCATCAACTGACCATTCACGTGAATACGTTCCAATCCTTGCTTATGCTCCGCAATGCACTGGTAAAGACCTTGGCGTGAGAACATCTTTTGCTGATGTTGCGAAGACGATTGGCAAGTACTTTAATATCAATGGTATCAAACACGGGGAGGATTTCTTTGACTGCCTCACGGCATAAGCATCTTTCAAAACGATTGATCAATGCAGTCAGGCATGCTCACACGATGGCATATGCACCGTATTCCAAAATAAGTGTCGGTGCAGGCCTGTACTGTGGTGGACGAAAAATATTCACGGGAGCAAACGTGGAGAACAGCTCCTACTCCTTGAGCATGTGTGCTGAACGAACAGCACTCTTCAAAGCAGTTTCCGAAGGCGTCCGCGATTTCCGTCTCCTGCTTGTATATTCCCCACAGGTTAATTTCATCACACCGTGTGGCGCCTGTCTCCAGGTACTGAGTGAGTTTGCACCTGACCTCGTCATTGCTTCAATGAACAAGCGCGAAGAATTCAGATTCTACCCACTGAATGTTTTAATGCCACAGCCGTTTCGATTATCGCAGGAGTAAGGATGGCACACCTAAGCATTTTCGTCCGTAGTCTACCACCGGAAAAATTCTACGACATCACAGATACACTCGAACGATTTTCATGCAACATCAGTCAAACAGAAAAAGATCTGATAACGGCAGAGTGTGAGAACGTCGATATTGTAGCATGTCTTGTGAAAATGAAAGAAAACTATCCCGAAACGAGATTTGGATTCTCACAATACCACGGTCTTTCAAAAGGCCTCTCTAAAATCGCCAAGTTCGGTGAGATACTTGTATCTGAAGAAATACAGAAAGAAATACTCGACGCCTATGACATCACATCGCTCGGTATGCTGTCGATAGAGGGTATGACCAGTCAAATCCTCGTCTATCGAGTAGATAGCCCACGTGGTGAACTGCGCTATCCTGAACAGAAACGGACTGAGTTTGTCGTCTACAGGAGAAACGAGATCGAATCGCTCAACAACCTACTCAGAGTTGCCAATGCAATCCTCGTATACGGTAATCTGGGAATTGGCAAAACAACATTACTCGACCAGGCACTCGCCGAGTGGCAGGAAAAAGAGTCGGTCAGAACATTCTGCCCGTCATACAGCATCGGCACAGCCTTAAAGCCGATCACCGACATTGTTACACAAATACTCGGTGTGTATGGTATCGAAAGCATTGAAGAAAAGCAGGAGACAATAAAAAGGAAACTGAAAGACCTTGGCATAAAGGACATCGGGACTTCATATCTTGCCATTCTTGACTTCCTGGGGTTATCCGAGGAAGAGTCAATTCTGGAGAAACTTGAGCTCAAAATAAAGGTAGATATTATTACTGATAGCGTTGCTGATGTGGTCAAACGTGTCTCATGGAACACACCTGTTGTTATTGTCATCGAAGATGCTGAAAATATGGATGCGTCCTCGTTCAACTTCGTCCAGCGGCTGACAGAAAAACTCGCAGAAGAGAACGTCTGCTTTATCTTCTCGTCAACAATGCCGAAGATCAACATATCAGGACTGAAAGAAATCGAGCTACGGCACATCGAGAAAAAACAACTGGAGAACCTGATCGAGCAAGCAACTGGTGACCACTTAGCGCTCACACCAACAACGCCATTTCACGTTCTTCAATATCTCGCACTGTACCGGGAAGAACGTATGAACTTTCTCTACAATCAGTACAAAGGAGACTCGACCGTATCTGAATTCAGCCTACCATTTCACGACATCACGACGATTATCAAACGGAGGATAGAACTTCTCGACGAGGAAAAAAAGAAATTCCTTTTTGACCTCGTCATTGCCGGCGTAGAACTCAGGGTTGACGACCTGCCTATAGAGAGCGAGCACGTACCGCTGCTCGACTATTTCGTAAAACACGAGTACCTAAGAAGACATTTCAACATTCACATGTTTACCTCACCACTTCTTCACGGCGAAATATACAATCTGATACCCGATAAGAAGACCCGCCATGAGAGACTTGCTGACTACTACCGTCGCCTCGATGGATTTGAAGAACGCGCGGCATTCCACTACATCCGTGCAGAAAATCATAGAAAAGCACTCGACTTCCTCAAAAGTTCGGCAGAGCTGGCGATCAAGAAGGGCGGTTATGAGTCTGGTATTCATTACTACAATCAAGCACTTGATCTGTGCCAGCATCACAAAGAGGTTGCTAGTCTGGAAACATTAGTCGCTCTCAATGAAGGTTTGGCAGATGTGTACCGTGCCCTCGGAGATGAAGACAGGGCATTAAAATACTACAAATTCGTTTTAGATAGTTACAAAGATATCCTGAACGCATGACCCTCCTCATCATTTTCATCCTGTCACAGGGTCAGGGAATAACACCACCGCAAGATACACTCATTGACTCCTTGGATATCGTGCACTACAGCGCTAAACGAGTCACCTACGATCTCAGGAAATCACTCATCGTACTACATGACTCTGCATTCATCACGTACAGAGACATAACGCTGCTCAGTGATAGCGCGTACTATCATATCGAAACCCATCACCTCGAGGCGTTCGGCGAGTGTGATCTACGACAGAAGGATGATTCGATAAAAGGTGACTACCTTCGCTACAATCTCAATACGAAAAAGGCGGTGATGCATAACGGTCGGACAAAACTCGGTCACGGGTGGCTTGAAGGAAAGGAAATCTACTGGGTTGATGAAAACACCATCAATGCCTATCATGGCAAGTATACGTCGTGCGATGAACCTCCCCCGCATTACTACTATTTTTATTCGCCACGAATGAAAGTCTATGTTGGTAATATGGTAATCGCGCGTCCAATCGTGCTCTATATCCACGACTTCCCGGTTGCTGCAGCGCCGTTTTGGTTCATCCCGATAGCCAAGAAACGGAAATCAGGACTGCTGCCGTTTCGCCTCGGTAACAGCCGTGAGCATGGAAATTACATAAGGGGATTAGCATACTATCTCGTGATCTCTGACTACGTTGATGCAACACTGCAGGTCGATGTACTCGAAAAGCAAGGAATTATGCCCCGTGTGGAGGGTGTCTGGAACTTTGAACCATTCTCAAAAGGAACAATCTACGGGTCATACATAAATGACCAAACCGCTAATAAGGAGCGATATAGCATACAGGCACGAAACGCGTCCGATTACTTCCTCTTTGGTTCAAGCTTCAACTTTGACATCAAGTACGTTAGTGACAATACGTACCAGCAGGACTATGCGGAGACAACAGCGCTCTGGCTTGAGACCGAGATAACGTCACAGGCAACCATCAGCAAAAACATCCTTGGGTATAAGAACAATCTTTCATTTGAGAAACGGGAGAAGTTCAAAGATACAACAACGACAATAGATGAGCGCTTTCCGATGTACACCATTGCGTCGCCTTCGAAGATGCTTTTTTCGACGGTCAGCTACAGTCTCACCGGCCACATTAACCGCGAACGTACGGTCACGCCCCAGGGCACACGTGTCGTCAGTGGTGCAAATCTTCATACCGCACCCTCACTACAGCAAACTATCCTCGGTGTGATCACACTATCACCACGATCGGAATTCGACATTGCCGTTTTTGATGAAGATACCGCAGGCAATGCACGGCCAGCGCGGTTCGGGTACTCGTTCGGCATTGGTGCGAGCACGAATCTCTACCGGGTATTTGATGTGGACCTATTCGGTATGCATGGAATACTCCACAAAGTTTCACCACAGCTTACGTATTCCTACACACCGGACTTCGACTTCAGCAGATTCCCATCAGTCCGGGGCATACCATCCTTTTCACAGCGTAACAGCATCGGTTTCGGACTTAATCAAGTGTTCGAAGCCAAAATCGGCGAAGAAAGGAATAAAAGCACTATTGCACAAATTAATCTGAGTAGCAGTTACAATTTCATGACTGATTCGTTCGCGACAATAGGTTACACCGTTGAACTACCATACAATCCCCTTCCACCGCCGTTAACAGGATTCTCAAATCAGCTGAGAGGCACGATCAACCCATACACACGAGAGTACACGTACGTACTCACTAATTCGACGGTTCTGAGCACTGAGGTTTTCTCTATCAATCTCAATCAGAGCTACACACGCGGCGGAACATATCAGATCTGGTTCCGTGGTTCTATGCAGCCAACGAATAACTGGACGGTATCCTATGCTGCGCGGTATGATTGGCAGGAAAAAAGACTCATCGACTATAGCTTCAGCCTGAACCGGAACCTCCGCTGCTGGGAAGCACTCTTTACATTCAATCAACTGGGTGATTCCTGGCGCTATGATTTTAAAGTCAGGATCAAGACAATTCCTGATGTTTCAGTGGGTAAGGGTCTTTTCGGATACGTGCTTGATTAACTACTCAAAGAACACGTCTCGTTTGTCCTCCAGCTCCTCTGGTTCGAAAATATCCATGGTCAATTGCTGGACACGGAACTGCCGTTTCAACTGAAGTGCCGGGATCATACTCGAATCAAAGGGAACAGACCTCTTCGCATCACACCGGATGATGTATGCAGCCCATTCGCCAACGAGCGGAGTTGACAGCTGACCTGGCTCCAATCGAGCAACCGCACCGGCAAAATCATCGCCCATGGACATCCGCATCTCGTCCAGCGTGGCGTCCGTGTTGGGAGAATACATAATCAGTGAGTCGTCACGTGCAATGTCCTCCATGGTAGCACCTGATATGAGATGATCGTAGTATTCATGGATGATGCTATCGGTCTTTTCCATGACAAAATCCCTGTCCATCATTGCTTCTATCTGCGGAACAATCTCCTCAAACGCGGGCTGCATGGCAGGAATGACAGAATCAAGAGCAAATAGATAGAAACCACCCATGCTGCCAAACGGACCACCGATGTCTTCTGACTTTGCTTTCTTTAAGAAAGCAGCCAACCCATCTGTATCACGTACAGGAAATGTTATTTTGTCAGTTCGCAACGGGTACGTCGTGCGAACCTGAAGGTCGAGCTCGATGGCGGCAGAATCAAATCCAATGTCCTGAGCAGCCTCCTTGAACGCCATAACCTTTTCGTATATGTCACCCAAGGTAGTGCGCGATACATCAATGTCTTTTTTCATGTGGTATATCTTCCCCCGGCTTACGCGCATAATGAGTTCGTAGCCGTGCGGTCCTTGAATCATATCTGAGACCTCACCATCCTTCAATCCTTTGTACACCTCCATGAGGTACGGTTGCAGCCCTGTTTCGCCCTCAAATTCCCGCACAACGACTGAATCATCTGACACCTCCTGAGCTACCATAAGAAAATCTTCGCCCTCCTCCAGTCGGGCGACAACATC
>DAOVBK010000162.1 GCA_030670605.1 Candidatus Stahliibacteriota bacterium | reverse complement strand
ATTTGCTGCCTTTTCTTCGCCCTCTTGCCCCGAGTTGCCACAAATTGCCTCCAGTCGCCTTATTCGTTGTCTTGACTTTTTTGCGAATTTCGGTAGAATTATGGTTATGCTGTCCTCGATTGAAAAGGCAATTGACGACATAAAAAAGGGCAAGGTAGTCATTGTCGTTGATGACGAAAAGCGCGAAAATGAGGGAGATTTTCTCGCTGCAGCGTCCAAAATTACGCCGAAATTGATAAATTTCATGGCCAAACACGGCCGCGGTCTCATCTGCACACCGTTGACAAGAGAGCGGTGCGAGGAATTGAAGCTCCCGATCATGGTTCAAGACAATACCGCACTGTATGGTACACCATTTACCGTCAGTGTTGATGCACGGCATAAGACGACCACAGGCAGTTCTGCCTATGACCGCGCGCGGACCGTCAAGGCATTGATCAACAAGAAAACCAAACCCTCAGACCTTGCGCGACCAGGCCACATTTTTCCTCTGAAGGCAGTAAAAGGTGGTGTGCTGCGCCGGGCAGGCCACACCGAAGCCACGGTTGATTTTGCGCGTTTGGCCGGTTTGTATCCGGCTGGCGTTCTGTGTGAAATCATGGATGAGAATGGCCGTATGGCGCGGCTTGCGGCACTGATGAAACTCGCCAAGCGCTTCAAACTCAGTATTGTGTCAATAAAAGATCTGATTGAGTATCGACGCAGGAAAGAGAAGCTTGTCGAGCGTGTTTGTGAGACCCCGTTGCCAACGAAATACGCAGAATTCCGTCTTTTTTTGTACCAGGACACGATCAATGATGACCATCACATTGCACTCGTGTTGGGTGATGTGAAAAACAATGAGAATGTACTGGTGCGGGTTCATTCCCAATGTCTTACGGGCGATGTTTTCCACTCGTTACGCTGCGATTGTGGTGATCAGATGGAGGCAGCACTCAAGATGATCGCTAAGGCGAAGGTTGGTGTTTTCCTCTATATGCGACAGGAGGGAAGAGGCATTGGTCTGGAAAGCAAACTCCGTGCATATCAATTACAGGACCAAGGATTCGACACGGTTGAGGCCAATCTTGCACTTGGTTTCCCCGCAGATCTCAGGGATTATGGCATCGGTGCGCAGATTCTCTGTGATCTGGGTCTGTCGTCAGTCAGACTGCTGACAAATAATCCCAAAAAGATCATTGGTTTAGAAGGATATGGTCTCAACGTGACTGAGCAGGTGCCGATTTATATGCCACATTCCAGAAACATCAAGTATCTGCAAACGAAACGAGAAAAACTTGGACATTTGATTCCTGAATCCGTGTTTGAACATTTCAAGAGTAATGATCAGAAAAAAACCGTGCGTTCATCTGCTCGCACGAGTAAGAGGAAAAAGGTAAAAAGGAGGAAGAGTTCATGAAAGAAATCAAAGGCAATCTCATTGGCAAAGGCAAGAGATTTGCTATCATCATCTCCCGCTTCAACGAGTTCATCTCGAAAAAGCTGCTTGAGGGTGCGCTTGACTGTTTGACTCGACACGGAGTCAGCACCAATGACATTACTGTCTACTGGACACCTGGCAGTTTTGAAATACCTGGCATGGGTCGCCGCATACCAGAAATGAAATACGATTGTGTATTGTGTTTGGGTGCAGTCATACGTGGTGACACACCACATTTTGAATATGTTGCTGCTGAGGTGACCAAGGGCATAGCGACGCTGAATCTGGAAAAGGGACCGCCGTTTGTCTACGGTATTATTACTGCAGATACCGTAGAACAAGCAATGGACCGTGCGGGAACAAAGAAAGGAAACAAAGGTTGGGATGCTGCTGAGACCGGGCTCGAACTGGCGAATCTGTATGAGATGATTCGACCCCCCCGTTAGAAAAAGCAGCTCGTTACTTGCCAATGCTTTCTATCATGATTTCCTAACGGGATAGAATGGGTCGGAGACTGGCACGTGAATTTGCCCTGAAGATTCTCTATCGTTATGAAGTGGGGGACAGAGATTTGCCTGGTGTACTTGCCGCAGTCCTTGAAGGTAAGAAATACACTCGGGAGGACACTACATTCTGCAGGGAATTGGTGAACAAGACGGTTGATTGCCTTGACGAAATTGACAGCAACATCATGGCGGTATTGAAGAACTGGGGATACGATCGCCTCTCGGTGGTTGATAGAATCATACTTCGACTCGGTACGTGCGAGATGCTTTTCTTTGATGACATTCCAGCTCGGGTATCGATCAATGAGGCAATTGAACTGGGCAAGAGATACGGGGGCGGAGAGTCGGGAAGATTCATCAATGGTGTACTGGATGCGATAAGAAAAAAATATGAAAGCAGCAATACTAAGTGACATACATTCAAATCTTGAGGCGTTACAGATTGTCATAAAGGACATAAAGAGGAGAAGAATAAAAAGTATTTTATGTCTCGGTGATTTGGTCGGCTATGGTGCAAATCCGAACGAATGTGTTGAGCTTACAATGAAAGAGGCGAAAATTGTTGTAGCGGGCAATCACGATTGGGCAGCTCTCGAGAAAACCGATATCTCCACATTTAATCCAATAGCAGCCGATGCGATACGCTGGACTAAAGAGAATATTAACAAGACGCGGCTTAACCAACTCAACCGGCTCAAGTTCACTGCAACAGTCGACAACCTACTTCTTGTCCACGCAACACCGGAAACACCAGAACAGTGGAAATATGTGTTTTCTCTCGAGGAATTCAAACAGCAGTTCCAGTTCTTCAAAACGCAGCTGTGTTTCGTTGGACACTCTCACATCCCAGGAGCTGTGTTCCAGGACGCGAATGGCTATACTGATCTTGTCGGAGACAATCCATTCCCACTCATAGAATCGAGAAGGTACATAGTGAACGTTGGGAGCGTGGGACAGCCCCGCGACTTTGACCCGCGGGCAACCTACGCAATATATGATGGCAACAAGCACGCAGTTGAGATTGTCCGTTTGAATTATAATATCCCCCGTGCACAGCAAAAGATCCTTGATGCGGGGCTGCCAGAGGTTCTCGCTGAGCGCCTCCTTGCGGGAAGATGAATCTATGGAACGCGTCAGTTACTATTTTATGAACATATACTGGCTAAACTTAAAGCTGAAATTTACTGTCTAAACTGTGAAAAATATCGTTTTTTAAGGAGAAAATCGTGAAAAGAAAAGGACCAGTGACGCGTCTGAAAGAGGAATGCAAAGAGAAGAACGACGAAGTCAACGCACTAAAGGACAAATACATGCGGGCTGTTGCTGATATGCATAACTATCGAAAATTCATGGATAAGAAGATGGCGGATTTCAAGCGGTTAACAAAATATGAGTTTTTTGAAAAAACGATTCCTGTGCTCGATAGTTTTGACCGCGCGCTGAGTGGTGCGGAAACAGACTCGAATTCCGAGCATTTCTACAAAGGTGTGGAGATCATATATAGACAGCTCAAAGAGGCTTTGAAATCACTTGGTCTTGTCGAATTTTCAGGAATTGGTGAGGTTTTTGACCCGAACCGACATGAGGCCGTGGCCATGGTACCGACAGATAATCAACCTGAGAATATGGTTATCGAGGAAGTTCACAAAGGCTACATTGTTGATGGTCGGGTTGTGAAACCGGCAAAAGTATTTGTTTCTAAACAGAAAGAAGGAGGTCAAGAAGATGGCGAGAATAATAGGGATTGACTTAGGGACGACCAATTCGTGTGTTGCGGTAATGGAGGGTGGTCAACCAGTTGTCATTCCTAACCCAGAGGGTGGCAGAACAACACCCTCAGTTGTAGCATTTACCAAGACCGGCGAGCGTTTGGTCGGTCCACTGGCGAAAAGACAGGCAATTACAAATCCGGAGAACACAGTGTCTTCAATAAAGCGCTTCATGGGACGACGGTTCTCAGAGATCAAAAATGAGATAGCACGGTTTCCATTCAAAGTTGTTGAATATGAGAACGGTGATGCATGGGTTGAGGTTGCCGGTAAAGGGCATTCACCACCAGAAATATCGGCTATGATTCTGCAGTATTTAAAACAGTCGGCAGAAGCATATCTTGGTGAAAAAGTGACCAAAGCAGTTATTACTGTTCCAGCATATTTCAATGATTCACAACGTCAAGCAACAAAAGATGCTGGTAAGATTGCCGGTCTTGACGTGCAGCGGATTATCAATGAACCAACGGCATCATCACTCGCGTACGGTCTCGAGAAGAAAAAGAATGAGATAATTGCCGTGTATGACTTTGGCGGCGGTACGTTCGATATTTCCATTCTTGAGATAGGCGAAGGTGTGTTTGAAGTAAAATCGACGAATGGTGACACGCACTTGGGTGGTGATGACCTGGATGAGCGGGTCATGAATTTTGTTGCGGATGAATTCCAGAAACAACACGATATCGACTTGCGCAAGGATCTCACGGCGCTCCAACGGATGAAGGAGGCAGCAGAAAAGGC
>DAOVBK010000028.1 GCA_030670605.1 Candidatus Stahliibacteriota bacterium | reverse complement strand
CTTTCCCTTCTCCATATCAATGGTGACGGTACTACCTTTTTTGAATTTGCCGGCAATGAGATGTTTGGAAAGAGGATTTTCTATCAGCCGTTGTATCGCTCTGCGCAAAAGACGCGCTCCATACACGGGATCAAATCCTTCGTGTGCGAGGAAATCCCTGACCGTCTCTGAAACAGTGATTGTGTAGCCAAACTCTTTAACATTTTTCTCTACTTTTTTCAATTCCCTCTCAACGATGCCCTTGATTTCATCAAATCCGAGCGGTTTGAAAACGATAACTTCATCAACGCGATTCAAGAATTCAGGTCGTACACTCCGTTGTAGTATTTGGTATACCTCATCTTTTATCTTGTCGTGGTTGTAGTCACCGTTCTTGAGAGCATCGGTGATAATTTCACTGCCAACATTTGATGTCATGATGACAATCGTGTTCTTAAAATCAACGGTTCTCCCCTGACCATCAGTGAGCCGTCCATCGTCGAGAAGCTGCAAGAGTACATTAAAGACTTCAGGATGTGCTTTTTCGAATTCGTCAAAGAGAATAACACGGTACGGTCTGCGCCGGACTGCCTCAGTCAGCTGGCCCCCTTCTTCATACCCCACGTACCCGGGTGGTGCGCCAATGAGACGTGACACCGTATGTTTTTCTTGATACTCACTCATGTCAATTCGTACGATGGCTTCTTCGGTATCAAATAGGAATTGTGCAAGTGATTTCGCAAGCTCGGTCTTACCAACGCCAGTCGGGCCCAAGAATATAAACGAACCGATTGGACGGCTTGGATCCTTAAGACCTGCACGTGAACGTCGAATAGCATCGCTGACCGCAACAACGGCATCGTTCTGGTCAACCAAACGTTGATGAATACGTTCCTCCATTCTGAGCAATTTGTCCCTTTCTAACTCAAGCATACGGGAAACAGGAATGCCTGTCCACGTCGACACGATGTGCGCAATATCATCAGCACGTACGCGATCGTCAATACCGCGCTGTTTCATCCACTGTGCTCTTTTTTTCTTGTACTCATTTTGTAGTATTTCAGTCTCATCACGCAGTTGCGCTGCCTTCTCGTAGTTCCTCATGTCAACGGCTTCCCTGCCTTCTTTATTCAATTGTTCAAGTTTCTTTTCCATCTCTTTCAACTCATCAGGCATGGAATAGATCTCGATACGTGCCCGGGCACATGCCTCGTCGATTAAATCGATTGCCTTGTCAGGTAAGTATCGCTCCGTAATGTAACGGTCTGACAATTTTGCTGCTGCCTCGAGTGCACCATCATCGATCGTCACACCATGATGGGACTCGTAGCGATTCTTTAACCCTTTGAGGATCTCAATCGTGTCTTCGATTGACGGCTCACCAACAAAGACCTGTGCAAATCTGCGTTCGAGCGCGGCGTCTTTTTCAATGGATTTTCTGTATTCATTGAGGGTTGTGGCACCAATGCACTGAAGTTCACCACGTGCAAGTGCCGGCTTGAGCATATTCGAAGCATCGATCGCACCTTCTGCGGCACCTGCACCAACAATCGTATGCATCTCATCAATAAAAAGAATGATCTCCCCCCTACCCTTGCGTATCTCATCCATGACCGCTTTCAGACGTTCCTCAAACTCACCGCGGTATTTGGAGCCAGCAACAAGCGCGCCCATATCAAGGGCGAGTATGCGTTTGTCCTTGAGTATCTCGGGGACATTTTTTTCGACGATTTTCTGGGCGAGGCCTTCAGCAACTGCGGTCTTACCCACGCCGGCATCGCCAATGAGAACTGGATTATTCTTTGTCCGACGTGACAGAACCTGGATCACACGCCGTATCTCATTATCCCTGCCAATGACTGGATCAAGTTTACCTTGTTTTGCGAGCGCCGTAATATCACGTGCGTACCGCTCAAGCGCCATGTACTTATTCTCTGCATCCTGGTCAGTCACCCGCTGCGACCCACGTATCATCTGCAACGCCTGATACACCTTCTCTTTGGTAATACCGAACTCCCGCACAATCTGAGCAGTTGCACCTTCCCGTTCCTCAGTTATCGCCAGAAAAATGTGCTCGCAGCCGACGTATTCGTCTTTCATGCGTTCAGCCTCAGCGCGCGCGAGCGACAGCAGTTTCTTGGTCCGCGGCGTGATGTACATTTGAGCAGTAGTGCCACCATGCACCTTTGGCCTCATCTTAAGTGTTGATTCAATCCTGCGCTGAACAACGTCCGGGACAATATCGATACGCTGCAGGATCTTAACGACGAGTCCATCTTCCTGTCTGAGCAGTGCTAGAAAAATATGCTCAGTATCAAGTTCCTGATGATTGTACTCATCAAGGATTTCTTGCGCTCCGGCGAGTGCATCCTGCGCCTTTTGTGTAAATTTATCGTATCTCATCACATTTTAGACACACGTCTTACAAATTGGTTTAGGCTTACTCGAGAAAAACCAGTAATATCAACGAATTGACAAATCTAACGAATTGTTTATAATTTAGTATGCCGTACAGTATCTTAGCAGTGGTCGTGCTCCTCCTTCTCTTTATTGTTATTTATAGAGTTGAGAAAGTGCAGCATGAGAAGCGGGTGCAATCTATACCCGTGCGCATATGGGTCAATGGCACGCGCGGCAAATCATCGGTGACGCGGCTCATTGCTGCAGGTCTTCGTGCCGATGGTACAAAAGTCATTGCTAAGACAACAGGAACCAGTGCCCGCATTATCATGGATGATGGTTCTGAAAACGCTATTGTCCGGCTTGGTATGGCAAACATCCGAGAACAGATGAGGATAACCAAGAGAATGGCCGTTCGAAAACCCGATGCCGTAGTTTTCGAATGTATGGCACTACGACCAGACCTTCAGAAAACTGAATCTACGCGGATAACACAACCCACCATTGCCGTCATCACGAATGTGAGACCAGACCATCTCGATGTCATGGGACCATCGGTACAAGACGTTGCTCAAGCATTTGTCAATGCAATTCCGTCGGGCTGTCACCTCTTCTGTACGAAGTCTGAACTGATGCAGGATTTTATTCCCCAACTACAGAAAAGAAATATCACTGTTGTCTTTTCCGACATGGGTACTGTTACACCTCGTGAACTGAAACAATTTCGCTACGAGGAACACAGAGAAAACGTTGCGATTGCACTCGATGTCTGCACTCACTTGAGTGCAGACCGAAAAAAAGCGCTCCACGGCATGTGTGCGATGCAGCCAGATCCTGGCGTCCTCAAAAAAAATATTCTCAAACTTGATGACAAAACAGTCACGCTCGTCAATGCAATGGCAGCGAATGATCCGGAATCAACCTTCCACATCTGGGAGTCAATAGACAAGGATTTTTCACAGATCAGTGTTCTTGTGAACTGTCGAGAAGACCGCCTTGAACGTACATTTCGGCTTGCAGAACTTTTCAAGAATAAAATCTGTGCAGATAATTACATACTAACCGGAGCAGGTACGAAAGTGCTCCTACGTAGATTGAAGCACATCGTTAATCCGGAAAAAATACACGAGCATGGCAATCGTGAACCCAGCCATGTTGTTGATCATATCACACAGCTCGTTGCTGACAAAAGCCTCATCTTTGCGATCGGCAACACTGTCGGCTATGGCATGAAACTGGCTGAGGAATTGGACAAACACAGGAAGGAATAATGCTGATTGAAGCAGTTGGAATAGGAATGTTCTTGAGTCTTGTGCTCACAGAAGCAATTGGACTCGCTGCTGGTGGTATTGTTGTTCCAGGCTACATCGCGCTCGTGCTCCACAAACCAACACAAGTGGTGAGCACAATAGGAGTTGGTGTTGTGACGTACCTTGTTGTTAAACTTCTATCGTTTTACATGATAATCTACGGCCGAAGACTTTTGATCGCATCAATCCTGGTTGGCTATCTTATCGCCTATTTCACAAGAATCTCGCCACCGATTACTATTGATACGGTCGCTATCAATATCGAAACTGTTGGATTCGTGATTCCCGGTTTGATCGCGTACTGGATTGCGCGTCAGGGGATAATACCAACGCTCGCTGCGATGATCATTGTTTCGAGCCTTGTCAGGCTCATAATTATCATATTACACAATGGGGTGGTGATACCATGAGACTCCGTCAGGGAAAGATTTCTCTACTCTCACTCCTCATTGTGACCGCTCTCACGATAGTTCTCATGATTCTCGAGTTGAACTCAAAGACGCGTGTCAAGACACCATTCCATGATGAAAAAGTCGCTGCAGCAGAGCTTACTGCTCGCTGTTTTCAAACAGTCAGGTTGGCGACCACCAACTACAACATCCCTGTTGATAGAATCAATGATCCAAATGAAACCGGTCTTATAGGATTACAGTACTCACCAATCACGACTGAACGAGGAGATTTGAATGCTAAATTGACCTCAGCAAATCCCAACTTTGCTGCACTCATTGTTGATTATCTCAGGACAACACACGTGCGACCGGGTGATACTGTCGCTGTTTCGTTCACTGGTTCATTTCCAGCCCTCAACATAGCCGTGTTGAGTGTTCTTAAAATCCTGGAACTTGAGCCAGTCATCATTACGAGTGTCAGCTCATCAATGTGGGGTGCTAACCGCCCTGTTTTCACCTATCTTGATATGGAGCATGCGCTTAAGGAACAAAGTCTCATACCATTCGCAACGCGGGCAGCATCGATCGGTGGTGAAGATGATATTGGAAGAGGCCTGAGTCCGCAAGGACGAGAAATGATCATCAATGCCATTCAACGGAACGGCATTGAAATGCTGGAGGGTACACGTATTGAAGAAGCAATCAGTAGGAGAAAGACACTGTATGCTGGCACAATCAAACTGTTCATCAATGTCGGCGGTGGTGCTGCTGCACTGCTTGGAGCCGACGCTCCTTCTGGTTTCATCAAACCCCGTCAGATAAAAGCCGGAAAAGGACTCATTGCACAATTCTCACAAGCAGGTATTCCGGTCGTCAATCTTACTGACATCAACAATCTTGCACAGGAGCACAACCTGCCAATCGCACCTATACCGATGCCACAAATAGGCAAAGGAAACCTATATTTTGAGTACCGGTATTCGGTTGTTCAGGCGATACTCTATCTTGTCATTCTCTGTGTTGTGCTGTTTGTGTTTTTGAGATTTGACATTGATTATTATCTTAAGAGGAGATGATATGATTTATCTGCTAACACTATTGGGGATTTTTTCACAAATAACGGGGATCACTCCAAATCAGACATATGAGATTGAGATTGTCACGAAAAAAATGGATACATACACAGTCCTGGCAAAAGACCAACCAGTGACCATAACTGTTGATGGACCCACCTACCTCAGGGTCTATTCACGAATCCCGTGGACTGAGAGAGCCCAGCGAGGCGAACTATATAAGGTGATCCTTCAAGAAAATGAACTCGATGAACGAATCATCACGTTTGAATCAGAAATGTCAAGCGTATCAAAAAACCTTCGAGGAAAACCAGTCAGCAAGTGGCGTTCCTTCTATATTGAAGTTCCACAGGGTTCGAACACCTATAAAATTACCCACTGGTTGTCACCGAATGATACCATCCTGCTCAAGTTCGCCCATGAATCGCCCAAGAAATGGCGAGACATACCAGCAACAGAATACAACACAGTGATTGAGGCAGCCGAAGACGAAAAAATCATACGGTACTATGAACTCCAACGCGATGGAAAGATAACATTACGAATAAAGGGACCAACAAAGCTGATGGTCATCTCACGTTTGAATCATGATGAAACAATGCTCGGTGAACAGAGTTACACACTTCTTGCTGAGGATGGGGGAACAGCCAAGAGATTTCCGCTGAAATGTCATAAATCTGAAACCATTACCTATACGGATCGGCAAGAAATAGTCCCGTCAAATATTAAGCGCTCGTATGTTGATGTCGGTGATGGTTGGCACACGATACAATTCACGTTGTCCGGCACCATCGCACAGAGTGTTTCTGTGCGTTTTCAGGTTGAGGAGTAATGATACTTCTGTTCTTTGCCCTGACTATCTGGGATTATTCGTTCGACCTCACCGTTGATGCTGCCTATGACAATAACATATACGCGTATTCGGATGAACAGCTCTCTGATTTCGAAAACGGAATACGAGCGTACCGGTTCCCCTTTGAAACGTATGATGATCTACGCTCCCGTGCTCTCTTTGAGTTGTTCGTGCGGAACAAGATATTTGATGACAAGACCACAACATGGAACCTGTATTGTGGCATCAACCACTATCTGAACAACAAGCAAAAGGATTTTCAGCAGGTCAAACTGGGGCTCAGGCAGAGCCTCGGCACATATGCGGTCAAGGCAACGTTTGAAATCATCCCAGACTACCTCATACGTTACTATCGAAACCCTGAGGGAGAAAGCGTTGATTACTTAGGATGCCATGTCAAGTACAGTACCGTGACCGGCAAAGTATCATATTATCCGAAGAAAGCCACGGCTGTTCATGTACGGTACCGTCATCGATGGGATGACTACATCTCAGAATTCGATCAGTATGATGCACGTAACCATATCATTGATATTGGATACGAGACAAAACCACAGCGCAGACTCAAGCTTGCCGTGTGGTATTCATACAGAGCGAACACAAATGAAGTGACAGAAATTGCATCATCCCCCGAGGCAGATGCACCTGAAGGTTCCCATAACCAACATACACCATACATATCACTATCCTATCGGTTCAAGTCGTTCTGTCCGACCGACGTGGGCATCGGCTATAGATACACGTTCCGGCATTACACAACTGATTTTTCAAACGATACGCTGCACTACGGCCGTCAAGATCATATGCATTCTGTTGTAGGTGATATTGCATGGGAACTCCTGACACGGATGTATTTGAAAATTGCGTACGCACGCCGGTTGCGCACGGTAACATCAGAGATCTATCCGGAAATCGGCGCCATAAAGGATTATGATAAGTATGTGCTCAGCGCAGGTTTCCAATTTTATCATTAGGAGGTATAATGCAGAAAGCAACTTGCTTTCTTTTCATTATTTTGTTGGTTGTCACATGTAAACGACCTGACGTCTCTGAACAAGGACAATTCACCATCATCGGCACGTGTGAACTTCCTGGCTATGCAGAAGATGTCGAAGTGCGCAACGGATTCGCATACGTAGCCAATGGTCAAGCCGGCCTGCAAATCGTGAATACAACTAACCCTGAATCTACATTCGTTGTAGGAGAGTACATAACTAATCGGGATGCAAACGGTATTGCGGTCAGGGATACGTTCGGATACTTGGCACTCACGTCATCGACAAACGGTGGTCTCATGGTTTTGAATATAGCAAATCCGCGGGAACCACGTTTTGTCGGCCAGGATCCATCCATCTATGCATATAACGTAGTCGCGCCGGTCGCTGAAACAATGTATGTGTATATTGCTGCACGGTATTGGTTCCATGTCGAAGATGTATATACGTACCCCCAATATCCTTCCTATGTTCGAAGATTCACCACGCCTGGAGACATAAGGGGACTGTCAGTGGTTGACTCAATGGCCTATCTAGCATGTGAACAAATGGGGATTTATGTTTTTAACCTGGAGAAACCAGATAGTGAAGCTCTCGTTGGCTGGATCGACACACCCTCAAATGCAAGGAACATATTTGTCGCCGGTGACTTTGCATACGTTGCCGATGGCCGTGCCGGACTCATTATCATCGACATCACAGACCCTGGAAACTTGCATACGATGGGTTCGTATGACACCCCTGAATATACCAATGATGTGTTCGTGGATGGAGACTACGCATATGTTGCAGATGGCGACGGTGGCGTCCAGATAATAGACATCAGTATCCCTGAAGAGCCCATGTTGTATTCATACATCGAGACATCATATGCAAACGCAATCTATGTCAAAGATGGCTTGGTATATGTTGCTGACCGCGATATGGGTCTGGTGATTATTGAGGAGGAAGAATGATTTTCCTTCTCGCTTTCATCATCGGTTTCTACGATAGTCAAGTCACGACATTGTCACACGCTCCCTCACAGCTGGAATACCGTATCGATTTCTCAGAGCACAATCGAACGGAGAATGTGCCGGTGACACGCTTCATTATGTCTGAGAATGTTCCACAGTATCACTACAAAATCATGGCGCTCGATTCAGTGGCAGCACGCAATAGCATCAGTACAGCGAGCCCTGTGCGGATCGGTGAACCAATCTCCCTTAATGAGTGCACCCTCTACCCCATCAATGTTTTCCCATCATACACAGATGGAAGCACGAGCACGTTCCTGAGTGCTCTGAGGATCACCATAGACTATGATGGGCCAACACGCGACGTGCGAATGTCTCCATCTATGCAAGCAGTGTTCCATAACCTGATTCTCAATAGCGAAAGCATAGCGAACGACGTACCGCAAGGGTATCTGATTATTACACCTGATGCCTTTTACGATGAAGTTTTGCCACTCGCCGAATGGAAAGAGAAAAAAGGGTGGCATGTGTCGGTCAAGCGTCTATCCGAAACTGGGGGATTACCAAGTGAAATAAAAGACTACATCGCTAATGCATATCTTACGTGGAATCCGCCACCAGAATACGTCCTTCTCATCGGTGATGTTGAATTCCTTCCGTCTTATTCAGCTCTTCCACCAGTCAATCACACTGACCATCCCTATTCATTGATTGACGGAGATGATTTCTTTTCGGAGTTATTGATCGGACGCTTGCCTGCCAGCAGTGAACTTGAACTGAATACAATGGTTGCGAAAATAGTAGGTTATGAAAGAGAACCCTACACAAACGAAACAGCATGGTTTAAGCGATCCCTGGTAGTAGGTGCTGACTTCCCAGCATTCATGACCACACCCATTCTGACCAAACGATGGGTAAGAGAGAAAATGCTCGAGTACGGTTTCACGACTGTGGACACTGTCTATTTTCCGCCAACGACAAGTGGTGCTCCAGTATCAAACTCTGTTAACCAAGGTGCTATTTTTGTTAACTACCGGGTTGGAGACGCAAATATCAACGGATGGATCAGGCCAGATTTCACAAATGACGATGTATTTGCTCTGACCAACGGCTGGAAACTACCTGTCGTGACGAGCATTACATGTTACAATGGTAATTATGGCGCTCCCGTATGTTTTGGCGAAGCATGGCTACGAGCAGGCAATCCAACCACGCCGCGCGGCGCTGTCGCCTTTTTCGGCGCATCAACGTGGCAAACCAGCAGCCGTTGGAATAACTGCCTTGATTACGGAATTTATTGGGGATTCTTAAAGGATTCTATTAATGCACTCGGACCAGCACTGTACCGCGGCAAGATGGAACTGTTCATGAATTTCCCGCTCGATACCACCTGGAATCAAGGAAGTTCATTCTATTTTCACACGTACAACCTCTTGGGTGACCCCTCACTTGCGGTCTGGACCGACACACCAGACAGTTTTATCGTAAGCCATACTGCAACACTGCCGGTCGGCACCAATGCACTCTCAGTACAGGTAGAGAACAGCAGTTCACAGCCAGTTGCTGATGCAATGGTCAGTCTCTATAAAGAAAATGAAGTGAAAGAGGTTGCCTTTACTGACGCATCAGGCTCTGCTGATTTCACCTTCATGACTGCTACTGAGGACACACTATTTGTCACAGTTACCAAGCCTAATGTCAAACCATACTGTGGATTCTGTACCATAAGCAACACATCAGTCTATGTTGGCTATTATGACCATACCATTGATGATGCAAGCGGCAACAATAATGGTGAGATCAATCCTGGTGAGATTATTAACACGAATATTACCTTGAAAAATTTCGGCACGTCAGTTACCGCAACTAATGTCACGGCAAAACTCATGACCCATGATCCGTTCATCACAATAACGGATTCGCTCAAGTCGTATGGTTCAATCTCTCCCGGTGTAACTGGTGGTCCTCAACAGTACACATTCAATGTTTCAACAAGCGCGAAAAACGGACATACCGCACAATGCACACTGGAAATCAGTACTGATCAGGGCACGTGGTACTCATCTATGCCTTTTTCAGTCAAAGCACCTGAGTTCGCATATCAATGGCACACGGTTCTTGACGGTGGAAATGGCATATTAGAGCCGGGTGAAACGAGCGATCTCATTGTGTCAGTTGAAAACTGCGGTGCACTCATGGGTACGAATATCACCGGCATACTGCGGTCCATGAATCCCGCGGTGACGGTCACTGATTCGCTCGGGTCTTTCGGTGATATCCCAATTGGTGACTCTGTCACAAATAGCAGTAATCACTTTGTCATACAGGCAGCATCATCTGTTGCTCCAGGACATGCAATAAACTGCGTGCTCAGACTATCAGGCGATACCAACTTCCAGGAAACCATCTCCTTCAAAATATACATTGGTGTTGTTGACGAAACGCAACCGTGTGGACCTGATGGATATGGCTATTTCGCATATGATGACACTGATACTGACTACTCATCGTGTCCGACCTACAGTTGGATTGAGATTGATCCCGAATTTGGGGGCCCTGGTGATTCACTCAGTCTCGCAGACAACGAGACAAAAACAGTTCCCCTTCCCTTCAGCTTTAAGTTCTATGGTAACTGGTATGACCGGATATCAATCTCGTCAAACGGTTATGCAGCAATGGATTCCACGTGGATCGCCGATATGTACAACTTGCACATTCCTGCTGCTGGTGGTCCGCCGCTCCTTATCGCACCATTCTGGGATG
>DAOVBK010000251.1 GCA_030670605.1 Candidatus Stahliibacteriota bacterium | reverse complement strand
CAGTTCTTTTATCAACACCCGCGCAATGGATTCCTGCCCCATGGCAAAATAGACACTCACCACGGATTTACTCTCAAGATTTTTCTTTTCCTTTCGGAATCCCTCAATATACGATTGTGCGATATGCTGCGCTATTTCTTTGACCTTCCGTTGTGGGTATTTCTGCAGGAGCTGTGCAAGCTTGACTTCGTTTTCACTGACGTACCTTCCGTATCTGAACAGATAACGTAGGTCCGCAAAATCAGCATTTTCAACAATATCCTTCAGATATGCAAAGTTACTGTCATACCGCATTCGTAAGTCGAGTATGATGTCGTCTGTTTGTTCTTCTCGCCGGGGTTGTGTTACTGTGTGCCGCAGCGCGTCATAATCAGGCTTATCATTATTCATTATGGAGGTGGCAACATCTATGAAGACACGGTTGTACTTCTCCATTTCGAATATTTGGTGGTATGATGCATATAGTGGATACCGTCGATACTGACAATAGAGATAGGACATAAGCTGTCCGAATTGTTCCCCAAAGACGCCCACACAGTAGGTGGGATTTGCATAACTCATGCTTTCGTAGTTCTTTGAAAAAATCTCATCGTAGCATTTGTTATTCGATTCGAGCAATTCATCAAATGAGTATTTTGTGATGTAATTTTCGTCGAATTCTTTTTCGAGTTTGTCTCCATCTATGATGAGTTGGCTTATCTGGGTGAGATAGTCGTAATGTTTTTTGTATTTAGCGCTCCTTTTGGGGCTTTTTGTGTGACGGTGTATATCACGGATTGCATTGAGAGAATTACCATAGCTTTCCTGTACTGGTTCATTGTGGTTTTTAAAATAGTTTCTTAAATCAAACATATCATACACTCCATGAGACACGACGTAGACAGGGAATCAGAGAATGATCACGTAGGAGATTGTATTTAAAGAGCATGGCAAGTCAATGCTTTTCTTGTCTATGTGATATTACCTATGCATAACTCTCATGCGCTGCACGATGTAGGCGATGCCGTAGACGGCAAGTCCAATGGCATACATATAGTAAGGAAAGGTTTCATTTGCATATATGAACCTCCTCATTCAGTATATTTTGATGCTCTCCTTTGTCAAGATTAGGCGAGATACGCGATACGAGATGCGAGATGCGGGATATGGGATACACATATAGTTGAGAGATGAGAGGCGAGAGTTGAGAGTAAGTAAACAAGGCAAAGGGCAAAAGACAAAAGGCAAAAACGGGACAGATGATCAGGTTACCAGGATTGTCATTGCGAGGCCGCGGTGAGCGGCCGTGGCAATCTCGCGTTTCTCGTAAACCATTGGTATATAACATCTTTCAGCCCTGTAGACCGACTAAACTATTGAGCGCAAATGCTGTCTAATAGATAGAAAAAACCAGTAAGGAGGTAAGAAAAATGGCTAAGAAATACTTGAGTAGATGGGAACCTTTCAGGGATTTGGTGAGTCTGAGGACTGACTTTGATCGTCTGTTCAATACGTTCTTTGATAATATGCCGACTGAGACTGAGCGATTGTGGGCACCAGCAGTAGATATTGAAGAGAATAATGGCAATCTTATGGTTAAGGTTGAGCTGCCAGGAATGAAGAAAGAAGATATAACCGTCTCTGTTCGCGACAACATGCTGCACCTCTCTGGCGAGCGCAAAATCGAGAAGGAGACCAAGGACAAGTCATATCATCGTATTGAGCGTTGCTTTGGAAAGTTTAGCAGAACGATTGAGCTTCCCGCAGCAGTGGAGGCAGACGAGGTGAAGGCAGTGTACAAAGATGGTGTCCTCAACATAACCTTGCCAAAGCCTGAAGAGTTGAAGCCCAAAAAGATTGATGTCGAAGTGAAATAAGTAACACTCCCCTGAAAGAAGCCGGGCTCGACCCGGCTTCTTCTTTTTGTTTCGCAGAATGTCCGTGGTCAACACATCGTTGCCAGGTACTTGGACGACTTTATTAGTCTGATTGTCCCATAGCCTTATTGTCGTATTGCCACTTCATTAGTTTGACTAGTGGACTATCCGACCATCAGACAATGGGACTCATCAGATTTGTCTCGCGCCAACTCTGTCCGTCATTACGCCTGTCCGCCTCTTTGTGTGGCGGAAGGAATGAAATGACGAAGTAATCTCCTCTGTGCAATGAGATTGCCGCGCTCCTCTCGGAGCTCGCAATGACACGATGTCTCTGCAGCATATGCCATGGTAACAATATCTTGGCGCATCAACTAGATATTATTGACTTCCAGAAATCCATCGCTATAATGGTACATGCATCGTAACTACAACATAGTCATATTTCTTATCTTCGCAGTCGTGTGTATTGGTTTTGGTGATAGAGGTCTGATGCCATTTGACCCAGATGTTGAGATCTTTGAACCGAATCAGCGTGCAATCATTGCCTGGAACGGGAATGAACAAATACTACTGTTGACTACAGATATCTATGCTTCTGAATCAACAATGGTTTTGGAAGTACTGCCACTTCCTTCGGAGCCAGAAGTGAAAAAAGGCGCTATTGAGACATTTCTCAAAGTGACCAACATCATTAATACAAAGATACTGAATGCGTACAAAAAACGAAGTGGAGAAGGGGTAGAGCACATAGCAACTCCCGGAGGAGTGGTAACATGGCACGAGCAGATTGGTGCACATGATATCTCAATCATACAACTTGTGGAATCTGAAACATTTGTGACCTGGGTGAGGGATTACCTTGATTCTTTAGGTGTTGAGCATGAGATCGTTACTGATACGATGGCAGCGGTGATTGAACAGTATATCAGCGACGGTTTTGCCTGGTTTGTTTTTGATATCATTACGCTCGGCAACATAACCGTTTCAAACGAACCAATACAGTACCGGTTCACAACAGATTCACTCTTCTATCCGCTGCGCATCACGAAAACCGGCAAAGGCAATACATCGATACAGCTTGTCATCTTGACACCCCGTCTGCTGCAGAATTTTCCAGCATTACCGATGGAACGTATTGAACTCAGACACGCGCCAGTAACCATAACAAATACAGAGCTCAGAGAACTCGATGAAGACATGTATGAACTTCTTCAGGAACACGATAGAATGAAACTGCGT
>DAOVBK010000259.1 GCA_030670605.1 Candidatus Stahliibacteriota bacterium | reverse complement strand
CCGAGCCAGTATCCATCGATCTCTTATGACCCGGTCAGCGGCATGATCCTTGTCAGCTATAAAGGAAACTACTACAAGGGCGACAATGCGACGTGGGCGACATATAATGGTGCACATATCGGCGGCATTTACTCATATGATAATGGACAGAACTGGATCATCGCTGATGCCTTGTCTGCGCCAAATGTTCAAAACATTGTCTGGGGCGATTGGAATGCGACTGAAGTTGCGCACCGTCTTGTCAATAGTAACGATACGGTGTACTCCTATGCAGCATGGGCACATGAAGCTGAACTGAATCTCTATTTTGAACGTGGTGCAATTCGGCGGTTCACCAGTATTGCAGAAAACGATGAACACACTGCTGTACGAACACAACTGGCACTCGCACCGACAATCTGTGCTGACCACTGCTACGCAATATTCTCATTATCCCGACCAGTCAATGTTGAGCTTACACTGTATGACGCCACTGGCAGACGGGTGCGAAATATCTTTTCCGGCACGTGTGACGGCGTGCAGAAAATTGACATTCCAACGTCACAGCTGATGAATGGAGCATATTTCCTTGTTTTGAAAACGGGGAACAGCACAACGACGAGAAAACTTATAAAGTTGTAGAATACCACGGGGAGGGATTATCCCTCCCCTTTTTTCGCAAGAAAGTATTGACAGTAGTACCATGGTGTATACAATACAGTAGTCCAAGAGCAATGCAGAAAAAATTCAGAAGAAAAAAAGTCATACTTCACGGCATCCAAGTTAAACTCATTATCGCACTCTTGGGTATCGTCGCAGCAGTTGCGATTGTGCTCGTTGCTGAATCATTCATCCTAGTAAGAAATAATGCATTCGAACAGAACATCCCGCCGGAACTGGTCGACTCACTCCTTAACCAATCACTCTGGCCTGTCATCATTACTGGTGCTATACTTTTGATCGCATCGCTGTGGGTATTAATTCTTGCAACGCATAAGATATACGGTCCATTGTACCGGCTGCGTGTCTATATTAAGAAACTGTGTGAAGGGGAACCAACTGATGAGTTACGTTTCCGTAAGGGCGACGCAATGCACGGTCTTAAAGAAATCTACAATGATCTGCGCAAGAGCTTGGAAAAAACACTACATTATGATTATGAAGAAATGGTCAAAATATTTTCTGAACTGCAGCATATCTTGGACAAAGTATACACTAAAGAGGTAAAGGAAAAAGAACTATCAGACGCACTGCAACAAATATGTGACCGGCTTGCAAAAGCACTCGATAAAACCTCAGAAGCGATAGAGAAGGAATAAAAAGAACATCAGGGCATCAGAGTATCAGGATGTGAGTATCGGGGTATCTGGATATCAGGAAACCACGCCATCAGGATATCAGTCTACCAGAATACCGGTGTATCAGAGAATCAGTGTGTAAGGAACAGAAGCCTGATATCCTGGTATACTGATATCCTGATCCCCTGATAGCCAGGTCTACTTCTTTATAGCTTTTGCTTAACCAGCTGTGCTACCTCAGCCGGGGTGTCACCGACGTCGATGCCGCACTCTTTGAAAACCTTGATTTTCTCTGCAGCAGTACCGGATGTGCCGGAAATGATCGCACCGGCATGACCCATACGTTTGTCTGCAGGTGCCGTCTTTCCTGCAATAAAACCAAATACTGGTTTCTTGAAATTCTTCTTCACATACTCAGCAGTATCCTGTTCATCGCGGCCACCGATCTCACCGACGATGACAACCGCTTCTGTCGCCTTATCCTGAGCAAAGAGTTCCAAACAATCAATGAACTTTGTGCCGATGATCGGGTCGCCGCCAATACCCAGACAGGTTGATTGACCAAGCCCTACTTTACATATGTGGTCAACGATTTCATAGGTGAGCGTACCGCTGCGCGAAATAACGCCTACTGAACCTTTTTTGAAAATGTTACCTGGAAGAATTCCAACCTTAGCCTCACCCGCAGAAACGATGCCAGGTGAATTTGGACCGACCAAACGGCATCCTTTGCTTACGGCATACGCCGTAATCTTCACCATATCAATCGCAGGAATGCCTTCAGAAATGCACACAATCAGTTGTATGCCTGCGTCGATCGCTTCGTAAATAGCACCGGTTGCAAACTTTGCCGGGACAAACAGAACTGAGGTATTTGCACCGGTTTTTTGTACCGCCTCTGCAGCGGAATTAAAGACAGGCACACCCTCAACACTCATACCGCCCTTGCCCGGCGTCACACCTGCAACAACCTTTGTGCCGTAATGAATCATATGTTGCGTGTGAAAACTGCCGTCTCTTCCTGTAATACCCTGCACTAAGAGTTTTGTATCTTTGTTAACGAGAATACTCATAGCCTGTCTCCTTTTCTACGTACCAAGCAGCTCAATCGCCTTCTGTGCACCTTCATCCATTGTTTGAGCAAAGATGAGTCCGGCTTCTTTCAATATTTCGTTTGCCTTGTCTTCATTTGTACCGGTAAGCCGTGCAACGATTGGTTGTTTAATATTCAGCTCCTTTTTGGCGATCAGAATACCGTTCGCGACGTCATCACAGCGTGTAATGCCACCAAATATGTTAAAAAATATCACCTTTACATTCTTGTCCTTCAAAAGAATGCTGAGTGCGTTCTTTACTTTCTCTGGCGAACTCGAACCGCCAATATCAAGGAAGTTGGCAGGCGCACCGCCAAAATGCTTGACCAAGTCCATTGTTGCCATGGCAAGTCCGGCACCATTGACCACGCAGCCGATATTACCGTCGAGTTTGACATATGAGAGATCCTTTTCCCGGGCTTCTAACTCATTCTCATCTTCGCTTTCGCGGTCACGCATTGCCTCGATTTCAGGGTGCCGGTACAGACCATTATCATCGAAGTTGATCTTGGCATCGAGGGCGATCAGATTACCGCTCTTGTCAACGACAAGCGGATTGATCTCGGCGAGCGAAGAATCAAGTTCGATAAACAATCTATACAGCTTTT
>DAOVBK010000022.1 GCA_030670605.1 Candidatus Stahliibacteriota bacterium | reverse complement strand
AGGAAGGCAGATAATCTTGCGCTGTTTGCTGTCACTGTTGGTGAAGCGGTGTCGCAAAAGATTGATCACTTCTTTAAGACACATGAATATGCACTGGCTGGTATGCTTGACGCTTTTGCCTCTGCCGGAGCAGAGAAGGTGGCCGATAGTGTGCAAGACCATTATCGGAAAAGACTTGTGCATAAGAAGATCGCAACAGCACACACCGTGGTACTACGATACAGCCCCGGCTATTGCGGCTGGCATGTTAGCGGACAGAAGAAACTGTTTGCTTATTTGAAACCCAAAGAGATCGGCATCACGCTTCTCGATAGTTTCCTCATGAAACCATTGAAATCGATCTCAGGTGTGTTTGTCGCTGGAGCGAAGGACATACATATCTTTGAAGACAACTTTCCGTTCTGTAGTGAGTGCCAGACTCACTCATGCCGTAGCCGAATACAGGGTATACAACAGAAAAAGGAGTAGTACCGTGGATGTTCTCAAGGAAATCTCACAACAGATACAGGCAGGCGTCCAAGAAAAGGTCGCTGATGTAACACACCGTGCAGTAGAAGCACATATTCCACCAAAGGAGATACTTGATAAAGGATTGATTGACGGTATGAACATCATCGGTGAAAAGTATAAGGCGCATGAGATCTTCCTGCCCGATGTGTTACTCGCTGCAAAGGCAATGTATGCCGGTATGGAAGTCTTGAGACCGCTTTTTGTCAAAGAAGACATGCCGTCTGCAGGCAAAGTGGTTATCGGTACTGTTCAAGGCGACCTTCATGATATCGGTAAAAACCTCGTTGGCATTATGTTGAAGGGTGCTGGTTTTGAGATTATTGACCTCGGGAATGATGTTGCGCCTCAAGAATTTGTCGAGACGGCAAAAAAGGAAAACGCATCGGTCATTGGTATGTCTGCACTTCTGACGACAACGATGCAAGCAATGAAGTGTGTGATTGATCATTTGAAAAAAGAAGGGTTAGACGGTCGTATCAAGACAATTATCGGCGGGGCGCCGGTTTCAGAAGCATATGCGCGTGAGATTGGCGCCGATGCCTATGGCTATGATAGCACGAATGCCGTCGAGTGTGTGAAAAAGCTCATTGCTGAGACGCGTCGCTAGAAGAATATGAAACACAGAGGCACTGAGGAAAATGAGATCACACAAGGCAAAAGGCAAAGGACAAAAGGCAAAATTCAGGACCCACGGGGACGGGGAGACAAGGGGACAAGGAGACATCGTGAAGAGAGATTTGCTGGAAGAGATAAAGAGAGGTAAGGTGCTTGTTGCCGATGGTGCAATGGGCACGATGCTCATGGAGCGCGGTTTGAAGCCGGGTGAACCGCCCGAATCATTCAATCTTACCAATACTTCTGCACTTGAAGAGATCGCGCGTCTGTATCTTGAGGCTGGTGCCGATCTTATTCAGACCAATACCTTCGGCGCGTCTTCTTTGAAGCTTTCTTCATATGCACTTGATGATAGAACAGAAGAGATAAATAGAAATGCTGTTCAGGCGGTGAAAAAGATAGTCGGTGCACAGGCATACATCTATGGGTCATGCGGGCCAACAGGCAAGATTCTGAAGCCGTATGGTGATGTCGAGCCAGACGATGTGTATCAGAGTTTTGAACAGCAGATGAAGGTTCTCGTGAGCGCTGGCGTTGATGCCATATGTATTGAGACAATGATTGATCTCAATGAGGCACAGCTTGCTATCAAAGCTGCGAAGAATGTCTCGGCGGACATTCCAATCATGGCGACCATGACATTTGATGCAACACCAAAAGGTTTTTACACAATCATGGGTGTTGATATAGAAACGGCAGTCCGAGGACTTGAGGACGAAGGTGCAGATATCATTGGGTCAAACTGCGGTAATGGTATCGAAAATATGGTCAGAATTGCCCAGGAATTCAGAAAACAGACGCAGCGTGCGCTTATTGTACAATCAAATGCAGGTATTCCTGAGATGAAAGAGGGCACAGCTGTTTACCCTGAGACACCAGCGTTCATGGCAGAGAAGGCACAAGAGTTGTTAACCATTGGTGTGTCAATAATCGGTGGATGCTGTGGTACGACGCCTGCGTATATTAGTGCGCTGAAGAACGTCGTTAACGCATATCGTCGTTGATGTGTCAAAATTACGGATGCCTAATGCAGATGGTATGAGTATGAGAAAAAAGACGGTTCTGATTGCATCAATTGTGATGCTTACACTAATAACAGCCTGCGGCAAGGAGCCGTTTTTTGAATCACCAGAAGGCCATTACGAACTCGGAGAGGTCTCTTTTGGGTTGCTCTCAGACGGTTCGTTTTATATCGAACACATGCCATCTGTAGATGACAGCCGTCACTATCTGATAACAGAAACATACACGTATACACATGAATTCTCTGATAGTGAGATCGAAGTGATTTATGGTCTGGTGCTGAGCTTCTCGGTTGGTGAAAATATGAGGGGCGTGTTGTCTACAGTGGCAAAATGAGACTAAAGCTTAATGTGCCTGCCACTGGATACCGCCCAGATGAATATTCATCACCATGCGACTGGATTATTGCAGGTGACCCGCCAGGGTGTGGTGGTTGAATTTGATGTTAAACGAACGCGGTAGCGCTCTATTCAGACATAGTATTCGGTTGTTTGATTGTATGACAAGGAGGTTGTAGTGGAAAGTAGACGCAATCTTGTTGTTGTTCACTACAAGAATTGGAAATTGTTCAGAGGATACACACGTGATTTTCTTCCAACACGGGATTCCTTTCATTTGACAAGCGAGTTGGATGAGGAAAAGGGGCATGTCCACACAGTGTAACTGGTTGATTTGAAGGCCGTTTTCTTTGTGAAGACACTTCATGGTAGTCTTGAATGCAAAGAGAAGAAGAAATTCGAAGAAGTTGACACATCACGTCACTATGGTTTGAAAATGAAACTTCTCTTCAACGATGGTGAGACAGTACGGGGTATAAGTCTTGGCTATAGCAAGGAGCGGAAAGGATTCTTTCTCGTCCCGCTAGATCCTGACAGCAACAATGAGAGAATCTGGGTAGTAGCCGATGCGGTTCGCGAAATAGTCACCGGTCCTCGGGCAGAGATGTAGGCGATGAGTGAAAAAAAGACAAGAAGGTGGTTTGTAACACCGTGTGGTCTGGACTGCTACCAGTGTTCCATACGTCTGAGAACTGAAGAAGAATTGGACTACTGGCGTCAGCAGAATGTTGATACAGACACAATCCGATGTGATGGATGCCGGTCTGACCGTCAGGGACATCATTGGTCACCCGATTGCAGTATACTACAGTGCTGTATGTATGATAGGGGATACGAATTCTGTGCTGAGTGCCCTGATTTTCCATGCACGGCAATAAAGGACTGGGGGAGAGAATATGAACACCACGCACGAGCAGTTGAGCGATTGGCCGAAATGAAGGACACCAGCATTGACACATGGTTGAAAGAGCACGGGCGCACGGATGCCGAATGATAACAATATCAATGATAGATGGAGGTTCTCTGCCGAGACACCGAACGCACTTTGTGCTTTGTGTAACTTCACTTTCTATAACTTTATCGTTTTGTTAATTAATAAAATGACAAAATGATTATAGGGGATAGTATGTTTGGTTGACATGCTGGATTTTTGGTGTTAAAGTATATTAAGGTTACTTTGTTTTCATTCTATTGTGTGTTTTTGAAAGGAGGTTTTCGGTGAAGGTTTTGGTCGTCTACGCGCATCCGAATCCAAAGTCTTTTAATCACGCAATCCTTGAAGAACTAAAAAAGGGCTTGGCAGATGGTGGACATACGTGTGACGTCATTGACCTGTATGCGATGCAGTTCAACCCTCGCTTAGGTACTGAGGATTTCGCTGCATACAGCGGTGGCGGAGTTCCCGGTGATGTGAAGAAGCATCAGGAGAAGATTGCTGCTGCTGACGCACTCGTATTCATCTACCCAATATGGTGGTGGCAGCCCCCGGCACTTTTCAAGGGATGGATTGACCGCGTGATGACACTGAACTTTGCGTTCACATTCGATGATAAAGGTCCCGAAGGACTTCTCACGCATAAGAAAATCGTCTTCATCAACACGACTATGGGTCCTGAGAAACAGTACAAGGACACCGGCATAGCGAATGCCATTACGAAAATTGATGAAGCGACCTGGCGTTTTGTGTGTGGTGTTCGAGATGTGCAGCACCTTTTTCTCTATTCTGTGGGTGACAATGATGAAGTCCGCAGAGGGTATCTTGAGAAAGTATACAGTTTCGGTAAAGAGTTCACGTCTTAAAACATAGCCACAAACATATGGAAAAAGCAGAAATGATTGACTTGCGGAGTGATACCGTAACGCTTCCCACACATGAAATGCGGGATGCAATGCAGAGTGCTGAACTTGGCGATGATGTGTTCTGTGAAGACCCGACCGTAAATAAACTGCAAACCAAAGCAGCCGAACTCATGGGTACAGAAGCGGCGCTTCTTGTTGCGAGTGGCACGATGGGTAACCTTGTATCGGTACTCACCCATTGTCGCCGGGGGGAAGAAGTTATACTCGGTGATACATCACACATTTTTCTTAATGAGGCAGCGAGCATTGCACATGTAGGTGGGATACAGCCGCATTGCGTATTGAATCAACCTGATGGCACAGTGCGGTTACCAGATATCGAAGCAGCAGTCCGCGGTGACAATGAGCACTGGCCACGGTCACGGCTGATATGTTTAGAGAACACGCATAACCGCTGTTCTGGGGCGGTCCTGACACCAGAATACATGGAATCGGTTGCGTTGTGTGCACAAACGCATGATCTTGCTGTGCATCTGGATGCTGCACGGATTTTTAATGCTGCTGTCGCGCTGGGCTGTGACGTCAAAGAATTCACGCGTCACGTAGATTCACTGTCTTTTTGTTTGTCAAAAGGATTATCTGCACCGGTCGGCTCGATTGTATGCGGCACCCATGATTTCATCCGCGAGGCACGCAGGAATAGAAAGGTGCTCGGAGGTGGCATGCGTCAGGCAGGTATTATTGCTGCTCCCGGACTCGTCGCAGTTGAGAAAATGGTCGAGCGTCTCAAAGAGGACCACGAGAATGCCCGTATACTCGCTCACGGTATTGCAGAAATTTCTGGATTGTCTATTGAACTTGAACAGGTGCAGACCAACATCATATATTTTGACCTTGCGGCACATCATGTGAAGCCAGACGAACTGCTGCAGAGATGCGGTGAAAAAAGGCTGATGTTTCTGCAGACCGGTCCTCGTCGGTTCCGTATGGTCACCCATTATGGTATCACCAAAACAGCGATAGACAGCGCGTTGACCATACTCGCCGACGTCATGGCTAACACATAGTATGATTATCCGTGCCCTCGGTGTTACGTTTCTCATCGTTGCGTCATCAGCACGCGGAGAAAACACAACCACGCTCAACAGCATCGCCGATGAAGTCATGCAGGCGATCTGGCAGTTTCATCCGGTTGACGCTTCGTATCTTGGCATGGAGGAGTACGACACACTGCTTGCAGACTACTCGAAAAAAGCATTGAACAACATGGTCACACAATGCCACGAGCTCAACAAGAAACTCGAGCAGATTGATACATCAGTTCTATCAGTTGATGAGCAGATAGATCTTCAATTGTTGAAGATACATGTGGCGACCGAGCTTTTTGCGCTAGAAAGGACAGAGGCATACGAACAGAACCCCCTTGTGTATGGACAAGAATGTGTCTATGGTTTTTATACCCTTCTGCGACGGCGTATGTCCAATGCCACAATAGATGCAATCAAGAAACGGCTTGATCAGATGCCTGATTTCTTGAACACAGCCATGGATAATCTTAAACACCCGCCGGGCATCCTCTGCGATATAACCGTTGAGCAGTTGTCTGAAGGTGAGAGACTCATTGAAGATTTCTTTGCAGAAAACAAAACGACGCTAACAGAAAATCAGGGACGTGAATTCCAGATGAGTATGAACCGTGCAATCGCAGCAATAGAACGGTTTGCTCTCTGGCTTGATAAGAACAAAGATGCCGCATCTTCTGCTGCCTTGGGCAAGGAGGATTATGAATATAAGCTTCGGCACGTCCATCTTCTTGACCTTACGACTGATAGCCTTTTGACTATTGGCTACAGATATCTTGATTCGTTGAATGTGCTTATTGATAGTCTTGAACGAATCCATAGAAATCCGCCATCAACACGTGTTACCGTTTCAACAGATTTCGGTAAGCGTGATGTGATTGCCTATCAGAAAGGGGAGATCACAGCGATACGCGATTTTGTTAGAGACCATGACCTCGTTACGATACCAGAGTGGATTGGTGACATCGAAATCGTGGAGACGCCGGCATTCTTACAGGGTGTTATTCCTGGTGTGGCAATGGTTCCGCCGGCACCGTTTGACACGTCCCGTACGAGCCTTTTCTATACGCAACCGATACCTGAGCGGTTTGACCACGGAGTAACTGAATACTACTATAATTATGTCCAGAATCACTGGTTCAGACGCTCGGTTATTCATGAGGCATATCCTGGACATCATCTTCAGCTCTCGCGTGCACGCTCTCATCGGTCAGACATCCGTAGGGGTTTCGGCGATTACTTTTTCATAGAGGGATGGGCGCTCTATTGCGAAGAACTTATGGCACGGAGCGGCCTGTTCGAAGATAGCATAGGCGCGTTGATTGATATGCTTCATGGTCTACGTTTCCGGGCTGGCCGGATTGTTGTTGATGTCAAGCTCCAAACGGGTGAATTCACGTATGAGGATGCAGTAGATTTTATGACAACGGAAGTTCGCAGTAATCGAACGGTCGTGACAAAAGAGGTCAAGCGTTACATAACAACGCCTGGACAGCCATCGAGCTACCTTGTTGGTAAGCTGCAGATACTGCAACTGCTTGATGACTACAAGACAGCACGGGGAGAAGCATTCGAATTGAAAGAATTCCATGATGACCTTTTGAGTCATGGCTCAATTCCCGTCAGTCTGATGCGCAGATGCATGCTTCCGTAAAATAACAGGAGTATACATTTAGCAAGCAACTTCTTAGCGCATAGTACGTAATACTTCTTAGAAAGGAGGATGTATGAAAGAACGAGTGCTGCTATCATGGCTATTGGTTTTTTTGTTGCTATCAGCAGTGACTGTCGAAGCAACAAACAAGAAGAAGATTACCAGCATTGATGACCTTCCGCGTTACAGCTATGATGTTGAAACCACTGTCGCAGTATTACTGAAAGATGATGCTGCATTCAACATATTTGCTGATCAGGTTGGTGTAGATATAGAAAAAACGCTTGCCGAGTATGATATCGAGGACAACACAACATTGATCGGTTACCACGCAACACTCTTTGATATTACAATGCTCAATCGTGAATATGACGACGCGCTCAGGTTGATTGAAACAATGCGGGAACTTCAGGAAAAACCAGCGAACAAACATATGATCGGACTCGTGAGCGGGTCAATAATCCGCGCGATGCAAGACGTCGGCAGCGAAGACAGCGTCCTGTATCGAGAAACATTTGCTCAATACCTTTCAGAATCTGTTTCACAATTGCCGTGGGGTGTTGTGCAGGAGCAGATAGAAGGACTGAAGGGCAGAACCGAGATATTCAGTGAGAATCTGCTCATGGGAACTATTCAAACCAGTCTTGAACCGGTTGTTGAAAAAACAGGTCAACTCAGTAGTAATTTTGCTGCTCGTGTCATTGCGCTCCGCTATGTTATGGACTATCAGTTGCCGCTGAAAAATGAAATTATTGCGGTATTGGATCAATACATTAAACAGAATAGAGTTGAGAAGGTTGATATCTGGCAGGAACGTGAGGTTGACCTCACCGGTGAAACAGATCTTCATCCAGTGGTTGTTGCAATATGGGATACTGGTGTCGATGTTGATGTTTTTCCCGATAACCTGTGGGTCAATACGGCGGAAAAACTTAATGGCATAGACGATGATGGCAACGGTTTTGTCGACGATGTGCACGGTATTGCCTATGACATCGACTATGAAAAGACGCCCCAGTTGCTTTACACCGTGGAAAACGCACAGGCAACAGTATCCGCATTGAAAGACATGATGAAAGGGTTTCTTGACTTGCAGGCGGCGATTGAGAGCCCGGAGGCCAGTGCCCTGAGGCAAAAAGCAGCGACCATGGAACCTGAAGACATGGCACCGTTCATGGAAGACTTAATGCAATATGCACTTCATATGCACGGCACACACGTGGGAGGTATAGCTATTGACGGCAATCCAGCGGCGCGCATCATGCCAGTACGTTTTGAGGTCGACTACCACGTCGTACCACCAGCGCCCACGGTCGAAGATGCGCACAAAGCGGCGCAGATGTACCGCGATATTATTAATTACTACAAAACAAACACCGTGCGCGTGGTGAATATGAGCTGGGTAGGTACGATCAGAGAAACAGAGCGGGCACTCGAAATGAACGGTATTGGTGAAACGCCAGGGGAGCGTGCAAAACTCGCCCGTGAGATTTACGATATCACGAAAGAGACGATATACGAACTCATTAAAAACACACCCGAGATACTCTATGTGAACGGCGCAGGGAATGACAATGATGATGTTTCCTTTGAGGATTTCTATCCGACGTCTTTTGATCTACCCAATATCCTCGTTGCTGGTGCGGTTGACCAGGCTGGCGATGAAACATCCTTTACGAGCTTTGGCGAACGGGTTGACATTTATGCAAATGGCTATGAGGTGATGAGTTACCTGCCCGGAGGTGATAGCATGCCTGCTTCAGGCACATCAATGTCATCACCGCAAGCAGCTAATCTGGCGGCAAAGCTTTTTGCGCTCGAACCGTCTTTGACGTCTGTCGAGGCGATTGACCTTATCATACAAGGAGCAGATGAGAGTGCAGACGGTCGATTTCTCCTTATGAATCCGAAGCGTTCAGTCGAGCTGCTCAAAGAGTACAAGAAAAAGTAAATCGACACGAGATATTGTGCTGTGCTCTTGTGGAGAGATATCAGGATTACACCTATAAGAATACATTCTTTGTGAAGCGCTGGCTTCACCAGAGACGTTATAGAGATACACTCGGGTTTCTGGGATTACAGGCACACGACACCTTACTCGATTACGGGTGTGGTGATGGCTATTTCTTGCGCTTGTGCTCAGAGGTGATTCCAGCCGAGAATCTGTGGGGTTATGAACCAGATCCAGACATGTATTGTGAGGCAGCGCGTGTGACACGCGGCACAGGGATCACCATTGTCAGGAGGATAGCTACTCTGCACAGCGCAGCGTTTAGCAAGATTGCCTGTTTGGAAACAGGCGAACATCTGGTTGATAAAGAACTCGAAGCACTTCTTGTGAACATTGAGCGATTGCTTGCGCAACGCGGGCGTATGTTGATCAGCGTTCCGATTGAAATCGGTGTACCAGCGTTACTGAAGAACACATTCCGTATTCTGAAAGGTCATGTTCCTGACAATCTTACGTTCCTGAACTTCTGGCGTATGGTATTCGGCGTTTCTATTCTACGGAGCACACCAGAGCACCGTGAACATGGTCAATACATCTACTCACATATGGGGTTCAATCACCGGCAGTTCGAAGAAACGCTTGCACGCGCTTTTCATATTGAAAAGAAGTTTTTCTCACCGATTGATTTCCTCGGGAGTGCTCTCAACAACACGATATTATATCTATGTATGGGAAAGTGATTTATGTGAACGGCGTAATAGGCAGAAAGCCGTGTTGACTTGACAATGATTCTGAAGTAGATAGTGTTACGTACCGGGGTTTTGCTGTAGAACTCGGATATACTACAAGGAGGTAGAATATGATGACACCACAAGAGATGGAAGAAAAGAAGAAGATGGTTCTGTCAATGTGTACATGTAAGGGCTGCCCGAGCTGGACTGAGTGCGGTGAGCAGGGCGGTTTTTGCTTTCCGACTATTGGTAAGAGTACCTGTATCACTGAAGAAAAAGGCTGCATTTGCGGGAAGTGTCCCGTAACCGAAAAAATGGGGCTCAAACATATATACTTCTGCACAAAAGGCTCTGAAAAAGAGCAGTCCGGAATGTAGTTTTTTATCACATACACAGTGAAGGAACATATGGCACGGTATCGTTGTACTGTGTGCAACTGGGTCTATGACGAAACAAAAGAGGGTGTTGCGTTCAGTGAACAACCTGATTCATACCACTGCCCAAACTGCGGTGCTCCAAAATCTGCTTTTGTCCCTGAAGGTATTGTCAAGGGTAAATCGAGTATTGCGACAACGGTAGCAGACAAACTCGTTGAGCAGCTCGTTCATCTTGGTGTGAAATATATCTATGGAATTCCTGGGGATTCGAATCTGCCGTTGATAGAAGCCATCAGAAAAGATGGCCGAATACGTTTCGTATTAACGCGACATGAAGAGACTGCCGCTTTTATGGCATCAGCATACGGCAAAGTCACCGACAAACTCGGTGTATGTATTTCCATCGCTGGTCCTGGTTCCACAAATCTTGTCACCGGGCTCATGGATGCCGCCGAAGATCGAAGTCCAGTTCTCGCCTTGGTCGGGCAGGTTGCAGAAGTCTACCTCGGCAGTGAGGCATTTCAGGAGATTGATCAGCTTGAGTTGTTTCATCCGTTCACTGTATTTTCTGAGGTTGTGGCTCGACCAAATCAGGCAATCAAACTGATGATGATGGCGGCGAAGTATGCGCATAAACAGCCAGGCGTGGCAGTGCTGAGTACACCAACCGACATCCTCGCAGAAAAACTGGATCAGGGGATTTTCAACCAGGACAAAAGAATATTCAGTAGTCCCTCACCGCCCGTGAAAAGCGACATTGAGACTGCAGTAGCATTGATTAACAAGAGTACCAGGATTGTTTTGCTCGCAGGTTGGGGCGCACGGCATCATGGTGACATTGTGTTGAAACTTGCGGAGAGATTGAACGCACCAGTTGCAACGACTTCCAGAGCAAAGGGAATAATTCACGAAACAGACGAGTACAGTCTCGGTGTCCTTGGTTCACTCGGTTCAAAACATGCGGCACGGAGTATACAACGTGCTGACCTCGCTATTATTGTTGGGACCGGTTTCAGGCATGCGAATCTTGTTCCTGCAGGGACGAAAATGATACAAATAGATAGTGACCCAACACGGATCGGTCGTACGTTTGATGTGGATGTCGGTATTGTTGCTGACGCAGGGGCAGTGTTACAGATGTTTCTTGAAGAAACTGAAGAGAAGAAAAGAGATCAGGAGTTCTGGGCTAGCATCAGAAAAATGAAAGAAGAGCATCGGAAGGAAATCGATGCGGAGGCTAAAGATACATCACGACCTATTCATCCTGGATTTCTTATACGATCCATGCAGAGGACCGTAGCAAAGGATGCAGTTATTTGCGTGGATGTTGGTGATCATACCTATTGGTTCTATCAGAAGTTCATGTGTGAGGGTCAGCGGACGTATCTATCAGCCAACATTGCGAGCATGGGATTTGGCCTGCCCGCCGCTCTATCTGTGCAATTGGCGTATCCTGATAAACAGGTTATTTGTCTGACCGGTGATGGCGGTTTTGCCATGTTGGCCTCTGATTTCACAACTGCTGTACGGGAAGAGCTAGGTATAACGGTTATTGTCT
>DAOVBK010000268.1 GCA_030670605.1 Candidatus Stahliibacteriota bacterium | reverse complement strand
AGATAGAATCACGTTTTTCCATTGATACTGACATACCGCAGAGTATGACAAGAGTACAGATTTAAATTCCAAGCTCCAAGTTCCAAAATCCAAATTCCAAATAAATTCAGAAGACCAAATCCCAAAAAAATTGAACTATTAATCAGTCGCACATAAATCCTCCCCCTGTTCGAGGGAGAAGGAAAAAGGTGGGGGTGTTTTGTTGTGATTTGGGGTCTGGAGCTTGGTTCTTGGAATTTGGTTCTTGTAGAGCGTAAGCTTGACGGAACGGTGTTCACACGCTATATTTATACATGAAGATTGGGTTAATCGGTTGTGGCAAAGTTGGAACCAGTATGTTCTATTATCTCAGCAAAAATAATTCTGCTGTCGGCGTCTACGACATAAACAAAACGCATCAGGAAAGAACGGCACGCCTGTTGCACGTGAAGAAAAATCCACCGCTGGAACAGTTGTGTCGAACAAGCACGGCACTCTTCTTTGCCACACCGGATGATGAAATAAAAAATGCCTACAAAAAGATTCAACGATTTATAGAGGGCAAGAAGTATTTGTTCCATTTTAGCGGGCTGTTGCCAGCGGCAGTCTTCCCGAAAAAAAGAGACGTGTATCGGGCATCGGTGCATCCCTTCGCGACCTTTCCGCAGCTTTTCATGCCGCCGGCGCGCAAACAGTACATGCTGTTTCTCGAAGGCGACCAGCGCGCAGTAAAAGGAGCCTGTACAATCTTCGACAAAAAACACTTCACCCTTAAAACCATTAGCGCAAAAAAGAAGGTCCACTATCATATACTCGGTGTCTTCTCATCAAATTTCATTGTCGGGCTGTTTTCTGCCATGCGTAGCATGGCAAAACACCTAGGGTGGACTGAACAAGAAATGCACGATGCCATATTTCCCATGATCGAAGAGACGCTCGAGAATATTCAACTGTACAGTAGTGAAGGCGCATTGAGTGGTCCGCTCGTACGTGGCGACACAAAAACCATACGGCGTCATCTTCGTGCACTCAAGAAAGACAAACACCTTGCCGCGATCTACAAAGCACTATCGCTACACCTCCTTGAAACAGTAGTGAAGGATAACAACAAAAACATTAAGAAAATCCTATTACGCTGAAATCGTAATCGTATTTCGTCGTTCGTATTCGTAAAAACCAATTTCCTTTACGAGTACGAAACACGAGTCACGAATACGAATGTGCTTGACTTTCGTAGCACCCAGAATAGAATTGACCGTGCAGCACAAAGTGATGACGATACTCGTGTTACTGGTTTTGATTACCACATTCTGTGCGCACAAGGCAGCTCCGTTACGAAAAGATAGGCTGAGACCGCGGCTGCAATCAGTATTGGCACTCAGTAATCGGCAGCTGCAGTACACCTTTTCAGAACCAATCGACACAATTGCTCTGCACCCTGATAGCCTTCTAATCACAAATAATAATGACACATTGTCCATTCTGTTACTCTATCCTTCGCTCTCAGCTGCAGAGATCGTCGCGATAACAGACCTTCAGCAGGACATTCTCTACAAAACCTCCGGCGTTATGTATGACACCGCACGCAATAAAGGGGTATTTGAAACATCATTCAACGGTACCTCACAAGAAGACACCGTGAGACCGTGGGTCGTGCAGTATTCGCAGGGAGCAAAACAAACAGAATTCTCGGTTGTCTTCTCAGAGGCAATGGACACAACGTTCATTACGTTTCATGTTGTACCCAGAAAAAATCTCGTTGCATCGTGGCAAAATCTGAGAGCGTGCCGGTTCCTTCCTGCAAACCCCGAAGATTCACTGCGTTATGATACGACGTATCATCTGTACATGACCGCAGGAGCACAAGATATCAGCAATAATTTCATGAAAACGTTTCTCACAAGCATTACGCCAGATACGGTCTATCAACCGGCACGGCTGAGGGGAAGGGTATATGTGAATGACACCTTTGCCATCAAAGGTGTTGCGGTATTGAGAAGAGAACGGCCGCTTGGCATATCACTCATCAGCGGAGGCAGTTTTGTCTTTGAGGTTCGGGATACACTTCCCTACACAGTCGATGTGATTAGTGGAGAGTACTCGGGAACCGCCTCGGTTGCCGTACGTGAAGAGAATAACGTCATTCTGCAATTACAGGAAAAAACCCTTGACAATCTTATTGATTAGTCTCATCATCATCAGCGTCATACTAACGCTCGTTCTGTATCGTAAGAGCCTTCTATTTATTCCCTTGCGCATACTTGCGATCGTCTTGCTATCACTGCTCATTTTCAATGTTGCGCTGCCGTTCAAATTTAGGAAAACGTATACACCACCACTGCTCTTACGTGATCATTCAGCGAGTATGTCAGACTATGTATCCACAATCACGACGGTAGTTGAGAAAATTGAGTACCCGCACGTCACCTTCTACTTCAGTGAGAGTCTCTACACTGCAGCGCCTGACGACACGACAACACTTGGCAGTTTCACGAACATAACAGGCGCCATATACGAGGCGAGCGCCTACGAACCCTCTGGAATAATCATGATTTCGGATGGGAACCATAATGTAAACACAGAACCCTTATCACAGATCAGGACGTTGAACACGCCGGTCTACTGTTTTGGAATCGGAAGGGAAACACAACGAGATGCCATGCTTGCTGACGTAGTATATCCTGAGTACGCATATGCCGGTGACTCGATACATGTGCTAGCGACTGTGCAATCTGCTGGCTTTGAAGCGGGTACCGGCACGGTTGAGTTACAAACAAAACGTGGTGCAATGATACAACGCACAACATTTCCACTCAGCACTATGCGCGCAAAAAATACCGTTGAATTCACGACCCCGGTCGAAGGTCTTGGTGAACAATCGTTCAGGATAGTTCTCAAACCGCTCTCTG
>DAOVBK010000154.1 GCA_030670605.1 Candidatus Stahliibacteriota bacterium | reverse complement strand
AAATTGTGACACCTGATAAGATGCGACCAGGGATTTATTTTGTAGAAATAGATGGAAAAGTTTCCCAAAAGATTGTCAAAATACGATAGGGTGAAGAAAAAGGGGACAGTTGTTTATGCTCAGTAATTAGGTAACCTTTTTGCAGAGATTTTGGTTATAATAGGTCGGCTAAAAGGAGTACCTCATGAAATACTCTGAGCAAGTGATTGTCAAACGTTGGGTTCCGATTCTTGAGGAGTACGAGAAGACCAAGGCCCGAGTTACACCGCGGCAATTTAAGTTTGTGAAGCATCTTTGTGCTGCTCATCATATATCTCGCAAAGAGCTTACTCGTTACTATCGCAAGTGGGTTGCTGGCGGCAAGCGAGCCGCGGCGGTGTTGCCGGCGAAGCGTGGTCCACGGCCTGGATCGCGACGCACGCCCAAAGAGATTGAGCGTAACATCATGAAGGTCTACCGGCGTTTTGGGTCGAACCGCTATGAATTAGTGCTTTTGTTTAAGCCCTATTACCAGGATAAGACGCCGGCACCGGCAACGATGGATCGGATCAAGCGGCGCTATCCGCTCAATGAGCATGACAAGAAGATTATCAAGCGCTATGAGAAGCAAGCGCCCGGGGAGCTCGCGCATATCGATGTCACCAAGATACCCAAAGATGTTCGCTGCCCGATGCGAGTCAACGCCCTCTATGTGGCAGCGGTTTGTGACGACTGTACCCGGCTTACCTATGCTGAGATTATCAAAGATAAGCGGGCATCGACGTTGACGTATTTTATGGCACGATCGCTAAGTTGGTTTAAGCAGATATACAATTTTGAATTTGCGGCGGTGATGTCAGACAATGGGCCTGAGTTCAAAGGTACGCTTGAGCGAGAACATCCGTTTGAGGTGCTGTGTATTGAATTAGAAGTACACCATAAATATACTCGGCCGTACCGGCCACAGACCAATGGGAAGATCGAGGCGTTTTGGAAGATTATGAAGAATGAATTTTTTTATCCCAATACGTTTGATTCGAAAGAGGATATCGTGTTGAATTTAGGAAATTTCTTGTTCGAATACAATCACCTGAGAGCGCATGGAGGACTGGGCTATAAAACACCCTTCGATAAGCTGAAATGTGTTACAGAATTACTGAGCTAGTACAACTGTCCCCTTTTTCCATGGGTTACTCGAACAGTAGATATCTGAGAATGCCAAATTTTGCCTCATGTGCCTTTTCTCGTCTTCGACTGCCTTATCTGCCTTGAATTGTTCCGCCCGGAGGGCGCGAATTCTCGACCAAGGGTCGGAACCATTAGCTGCCTTTAGTTGCCATCTTCTTTACAAACCGCTTTGCGGCCCGCAAATTCCTCAAATCGTCCTTATCATTCTTCCGCGGTGTTTCCATGATAAGAGGTAGATGCCGGAGTAGTGGGTGATTGACTACATGTGCAAGACCCTTTCCGATCTTGCCCTTGCCAATATGCCAGTGCCGGTCGCTGCGCGAACCGCATGCTGTCTTTGAATCATTGAGGTGCACGAGATGCAGTTTATCGAGCCCGACCACCGAGTCGAATTCTTGAAGTATAGTATTGACACTTGTGCGGGTTCTGAGGTCGTATCCGGCTGCGAAAAGATGAGCAGTATCCAAAACAACTCCTATGCGTTTCACCTGTTTAACCCTCACGATAATATCAGCAAGCTGATCAAACCGGTAACCAAGTTCATTGCCCCCACCTGCCGTGTTCTCTAATAATAGGACAACCGTGTTCTGTGCCTTGTTTAGTGCGGTATTGATACCTTTTGCCATCATTCTGATGCCTTGTGCCGCGTTTTCTGCTGAGCCACAGTGCATAATCACATATGGTACACCCATTTCGTTACTCCTTTGAAGATCAGCAACAAGGGCATTGATTGACTTTTTGAAAAGGAGTGCATCACATGAAGCAAGATTGAGCAGATAGGGTGTGTGGACAAACACTGGTGAGATATCCGATTTCTTCAGCATCATTTTGAAATCATGAACATTCTGTTTGTCCAATGCCTTAAGCCGCCATGACCGGGGACTTCGGGTGAACAACTGGATGGTCGAGCACTTCAGCTTTTTCGCACGCGGAACGACTGTGCGAAGACCGCCGGCAATCGATATGTGGAAACCGAACTTCATAGGCGCAGATTACGCGGATAAAGGGCGCAGAGACCGCAGAGAAAAGATAACGCGGATGGACGCGAATGGAGGGCAAAAGGCAAAGGGTCAGAACAGAATGACAAGGTGACCGGGAGACACGGCGACAAGAAGAGGAAGAAGACAAAAGTGAATTGTGAATGGGGTGAAATCACTATTCTACCTGTGGGAGCGACTTCCAAGTCGCGAAGAATCGGAGCTAGTCTCTCCAACCATATCCACGAGATAAAGAAGCTCCTCCCACATACATAATAACGACAAAGCTCTTCCCGCAAGAATATAGGGTAGACAGTAGAAGGAAATCCCGACAGCGCTGACGCGCAACGGGATGCTGATTTTTGCAACCAAGCCATAGACTTGGGCAAAAATCGCAAAGGCAAAAGTAAGGAACACTGATGAGAGACATATACTGTAGGTGATTCAGCTGCGTTTATGAATTGCTAAACTGCTTGGGTCAGTGGTTATGTAGCGATCTTTGCCAAAGTAGAGCATTGGCGCAATCTTCTTTTCATTTGTGAGGCGGTTTTCATTCACAACATTTTCCTGAAAGTGAAGCAGCACAATTTTTCCAACAAACAGGAAATGGTCGCCATACTCTTTTACGTCGAATTTCTCACACTCATACGCTGCATAGCTATCCTGCAGTATTGGACCGTTTACTCTTTCTGCTTGTGTGTATGTGATGTTGAACGCCTTCGTCTTGTCTACTGTGCGACCAGATGTACTGCCGGTTTGTGCGCTCAACTGTGCATGGCTCACATCGACAAAGCAAACAGTAAATCCATTTTCCTTTATGAGGAGCTCGTACGTGTATCGTTTTGGCGAGATGAGTATGCCATAGAGTGGTGGCTCTGCCGAGATTGGTGTGTGCCATGCTGCAGGCATGATATTTGTTTGTACACCGATCATTGCTACTGTCTGTGGAAAGCAGTAGTAGTATTTGCCGATATTGGATGTTTTCTTCATTTCGTCTTCTTTTTGATGATGCCGTCACAAATAGGACACGCTGGCTTTCTTTTCTTCATTACCATTCCCCTTCCACATTTCTCACACTTCTCAGCAATGGGTGGATAAAAAGCAGAGAACGTACATTTCTTACACTTATAGATCTTGCCGCGGCGTGTTGTAATAATAATGACATTCCCTCCACACAGCGGACATGGTGCATCATGCCCGATATTTTCTGTATATCGGCAGTCAGGATATCCTGAACAGGCGAGGAATTTCCCGAATCTGCCGAATTTGACAATGAGTTCTTTGTCACAGTGTGGGCATGTTTTGTCCGTTTTTTCGACATCAAGATTTTCAGAATACCGACAATCAGGAAAACCTGAACAGGCGAGGAATTTTCCATACCGTCCCCATTTTACGATCAGCGACTTTCCGCATTGCGGGCAGTTCTTATCGACCGTTTCTGTGATTGATTCCTTGATTTCTTCTACTTCTTTCTTTGTTTTTTCCAATTTAATGGCAAACGGTTCATAAAAGTCACGCACTACATCCTGCCACTGTTTTTCACCTGCCTCAATACTGTCCAGTTCCGCTTCCATTTTCGCGGTGAAGGATACTTCAAAAATAGTGTCAAATCTGGGAATGATTATATCATAGACCTGCATGCCCAGTTCAGTTGCCTTGATTTTTCCATTTTCTTTCACTGTGTAACCACGGTCGAGGAGCGTGTTAACTGTGTGAGCATAGGTTGATGGTCTACCAATGCCATTTTCCTCCAGTTTTCTGATGAGTCGCGCCTCAGTGTACCGTGGTGCAGGTTCTGTTGATTTTTCAGTGAACTGTATTTCAGATAAAGAAACAGCTTCACCTTCTGAAAGGTCTGGTACTGAACCTCTTTCCGTAATATCGCCACTGATTCGTTGATACCCGGGAAAGACATTTCTTAATTCCTCGGACTTGAAATCAACACTGTCGTGGCGAACGACTGCCTCTTTCTGGCGATACTTTGCTGTAGACATTTGTGACGCAACGAACCGTTTAAATATTAGTTGGTATATTTTGTACTGGTCTGTCGTCAGATGGTCTTTTATCGTCTCTGGCTCGAGGTGCATTTTCGTCGGGCGTATTGCTTCATGGCCCGCCTGCACATTTTTGCGGTCTTTGAACGTTCTGAGTTTTTCGTTCAGATAATCGGTTCCGTATTTGTCGGCAATATAGTTTCTCAACGTTGCCAGCGCCTTTGCATTGACCCGCGTAGAATCAGTTCGCATGTAGGTGATGAGACCAATGCTTCCCTCGGGAAGCTTAATGCCTTCATAGAGCCCTTGCGCAATGAACATCGTTTTTCGTGCAGAGAACCGGAAACGTCGTGAAGCCTCCTGTTGCAATGTCGAAGTGATGAATGGTGGCGGCGGCGTGCGTTGCGGATTTGTTACTCGGAACGATACGACGGCAAACGCGACACCCTTTTGCAGAGCTTTTATCAGTTTGTTAAGCTCATCTTTTGTGTCGATTTTTCTGGTTTCACCATTGATCCGCCACAGC
>DAOVBK010000252.1 GCA_030670605.1 Candidatus Stahliibacteriota bacterium | reverse complement strand
CTCCATGCTACTCCTTTCAGAATAAAGCACCAAACACCCAACCTGCAAAACTGGACATGATAACGACCAACACAATATAGCAAAACGTTTTCTTGAAACCAATAATGCTGTGAATGACCAGAATACTCGGTAGACTCACTGCTGGACCAGCAAGTAGCAATGCCAGGGCTGGCCCCTTGCCCATACCACTGCCGAGAAGTCCTTGAAGTATCGGCACTTCGGTCAGCGTTGCGAAATACATGAAGGCACCAGCAATCGATGCAAAAAAATTGGACCACAGAGAATTGCCTCCAACCAGCATGGCGATGAATCTTGAGGGTATTATTCCGGCATCGGTGTTGGGCCGGCCGAGCAGGAAACCCGCAATAAGAACTCCGGCAAAGAGCAGGGGCAGGATTTGTTTGGCAAAAATCCACGTTGAATGTACCCAATCTGTGATTTCATTCTTCTTGAACCACCTAAGAAGCATCATGGAAAGAACAACGAGCAACCCGGCGGTCAGATACCAGTGAATACCGTAGATTGTGTTCCACAAACCATTTGCCTGGGTTGGTTTCGCCCAAGCTGCGAAAATCAGTATCAGGACAAGAACAAGAAAATACAAACCATTTTGCCCGAGGGAGCGCGATTTGCCAGCAGGTGATTCAGAGGCTATGAGTTCCTCGTCAGTTCCTTGTTTGTCCCTAAAGAAGAGCGACATCAAAAGACCGATGATAATGGAGAACGCTATCGCGCCAACTGCGCGTGCAATACCGAGCTCGTATCCGAGCACCCGTGCCGTGAGAATAATTGCCAGGGCGTTTATTGCTGGTCCAGAATAGAGAAACGTCGTAGCCGGTCCAATGCCCGCGCCTCTCGTATAGATCCCGGCAAACATGGGCAAAACCGTACAGGAACAGACGGCGAGTATGCTGCCGGAGATTGATGCTACACCATAGGAGAGAATTTTGTTTGCCCGAGCGCCAAAGTATTTGATCACCGCTTCCTTGGATATGAAGATACAAATGGCACCGGCGATAAAAAACGCGGGGATCAGACAAAAAAGAACATGTTCGCGCGCATATTCTTGAAGCATCAGGAATGCCTCAAGAATTGCTCCCTGCATTCTTATCCCTGTGAAAGGCACAAAATAGACGATCAGGAAGGCAACAATGAATAATAACAGTCTGGTTCGATCCTTCATTGCATACTCTTCATTAATGAATCAAACATATCGCGACTCTTCTTCAAATTCTCCAGAATGCAAATTTCCATCAGGTCAATGAGTTTGATGATCCTCGAGTCAGCGACCGCATACCAGACTTCCTGGCCTCGTTTTTCACTGCGCACGATACCGGCGTTGCGTAATATCGCCAAATGATGAGAAACATTTGATTGCTCGCCACCAACATAGGGAATGATCTTGCAAACACAACACGGGCCAACACGCAATTTCTCCAGGATTTTGAGGCGCAACGGATGAGCAAGTGCGTTGAATGCCCTGGCTTTTTTTCCGGTCATTTGAATTGCCATATATGATTATATGTAGATATCTTCATATGTCAATACCCGATGTGCTAGTCCTCTGCCGCTCGCTTCGTGCCTATTTATGAGGTAATCCTATCTTATGTGGTCGGGACAGGAAACGCGACCTGTCTCAGGGTCGTAAAGATACTGGCTATTCGTTACCGGGCAGTAAAGATCGCTCTCGGCCAGGCCGTTCAAACCGGGCAGGTGCGCAGGATAGATGCCTTCTCTTATGTAGCACAGGCGCACCTCTATTTCGATCTTTCTCACTTGCGCTAAGCACTCGACACTCCTTGCCCGTTCAATGGGCGATGTCATGTTCCCAGGGCCAGAGCTTTCTTGGCCGCGATAATAATAAATCGCAAAGAAAGCGATCACCGCGATGATAATCATCGAAATCACGAGTGATATGGCCGTGAAGCCTTCTCGGAACGGCCTCTTCATGTTCATAATGTACACTTTTGAGGTACGCTGTCAATAACGACGTAATTGTGTATATTACCTATTGACTTTTCGTGTGATTTGGGTATAATGCTAGTCTATGGTAAAAATAAAAAGTCTATTTATCGAAACTTGCAGGAGGTTTAATGGACCCAATTGCTGATATGCTGACGATCATTAGAAACGGCTGTCGAGGTCAGAAACAAGAGGTCACCGTTCCCTATTCCCGGCTCAAGACCGAGGTTCTACGGGTCATTCTCGAGGAGGGATATATCAACAACTTTACGCTTGATTCGAAAAAAAGAAAAATCACAATCATGTTGAAGTACGCGAAGAATGGTGAATCTGTAATCAGAAACCTCGAGCGGATATCAAAGTGTTCGCGCCGCGTTTATGTCTCGAAGAGCGAGATCCCACGAGTGTTAGGAGGCCTAGGCACTGCCATACTCACAACGCCGGTGGGTGTACTCAGCGACCGTGAGGCACGACGCAAAGGCGTAGGAGGCGAAGTCATCACCTTCGTCTATTAACGGAGAGATCAAAATGTCCAAGAATCGCTTTCGACCAATTATTATTCCAAAACAGGTCAAGCTCTCAGTCGTGAATTCGTTTGTTAAAGTTGGAGGACCGCTCGGCAATCTCGAACTGAAAATGAGTTCCAAGGTTAAGGCAGTAGTGGAAGAGGACAAGGTATTTATCAAGGCTCTCGAAAACACAAAAACTGCTGCGTCACATCAAGGTACCATGAGATCGTTGATCAAGAATATGATAGATGGTGTGATGGAGGGATTCCAGAAGACTCTGATAATCGAAGGAACGGGCTACCGCGCACAGATGAGCGGCGCAGGTTTACAGCTCGTCCTCGGCTACTCAAAACCGAAAACGGTCGCCATACCTCAAGATGTGAAGTGCGAATTGAAAGTAGTGAAGAGTGCTGAAAAAGGAGACTTGACGTACATAACCCTGAAGGGAATCGATAAACAGAAAGTAGGCGATATTGCGGCGCTAATTAAGAAGACAAGAAAACCCGACCCCTATAAGCACAAGGGAGTTCGCTACGCGGATGAAGTTCTGAGAAAGAAAATTGGTAAGCGTGCGGTTGTACAGGCATAAGGAGGAATAATTGGCATTACGTGGCAGA